>JAGOHT010000072.1 GCA_017996055.1 Alphaproteobacteria bacterium | reverse complement strand
GCACAAGTGTTACGGGGAGAAAATGCCGGATCGTCTCAGTGGCTTTCTTATACGCTATGAAGAGGACACGCGGGATACCTTCGTCGAAGAAGCCAGCGATGAGGGTTCTGGCTCATTTTCTGATGCACTTGACATATCTGATTGGGGGCTTCGACCACTTAGCATAGCACTTGTAGCATTTTCCTCGGACACAATCGATTACATTGCCTTAGCTAATAGAGGGAAGCGAGTTGTCAGACTGAAAAACCGCGTGGACTTTTCAGGGCTAGTTAGTCTTGACGCGCTGCCGATCAGTAATCTCGAATCAAGACTAAATTCACGCCTTCAAAACTACTTTATCCAAGCGACTAGAGGACGCGGTGGTACAATCCCGCCTGCAACATGGGCGGCTTTGATTGAAGCTGTTAAAGCCGAGCGACCGGCTCTTGTAGCTGACATTGACAGACTGCTTGCGCTGCGTCGTTATTCAGGATTTCAACTATCTGGCCCTGGATCGGACATACTATTACAAGAACGCGAAGCCCTTGGCATATCTCTAGATATTTTTTCTGGCAGTAATCGACTCAGGGAGCGGATACTAGGTGAGTGGGCTCCTCCCGAGGGAATGGTTGCTGATATTAATGAAGATGCCCAGACAGCCACGCTAACTGTTTCAGAGGCTGGGCGGTCCTCGTTCCTACTAGGAATCCCGCAGCGATACATACAGGAAGAATCAGCGATCCAGCATGACTTGTTTAATTGGGAAGGTATGACGCCATTGCATGAGAGCGGGACGTCTCTATTTCAGCAAGGCGATCGCCGTTTAGAAGTGATTTATGCTAACCGGAACGACCTTGAACATACGCTTGGAGTTGACCTCATCTACTACAACGAAGCATTTCAACTGTTTGTTCTAGTGCAATACAAGTTGATGCATGAAGAAAGCGGTGTCCCCTTATATAGACCCGACGCAAACCTTTCTGGCGAGCTTTCTAGAATGGATGCTTTTAATGCGGCATACAAAACGGATTCACCGCTTCAATCTCATGATCAGTTCCGCTTAAGCGATGATGGGTTCATGCTAAAACTTGTTCCTGATAGAGGGCTCAAGCCAGCATCAGGCGAGCTAATCAAAGGTATGTATATACCGCGCGAGTATATGCATTTTCTAATTGGTGAATTTGGTCCGAAAGGTCCCAGAGGCGGGGTCCAAATAACGTTCGCCAATGCTCCTCGTTACCTAACGAACTCTCAGTTTGCATCTAACATTCGCGAGGGATGGATCGGAACTCGTGGTGTCCAATCGGCAGCAATTAGCGATCTTATTCGGCAATACTATGAAACGGGCCGAGCTGTACTAGTTGCGTATGAAAGGCGCTTAGGCAGGGGTAGCTAGAACCAGTAATATTCTCTAGATGATTTTTTTAGGATTATTCCAGTTCATAATCCAAACTTTCGATCTTATGAAAGATGCCTAGTTGAAAGTCTTGAATGCTAGATAATCCGCCTGGTTCCCTAGACAATTTGAAGAAGAAACCTCTTATCCACTGCAATCGAATTGTGCTAAATGATCCGAATAATGGGCTTGTCAGAATCTAAGCCCAATAAGGAGCCGCAATGGCCAGAATTAATCGACCTATTTTGTTTTCTAAGCATTTTGGCGTCGACAAAAGTGCTCTTAAGGACGCCGGACTTATTGACCCATTTTTAAATGTGGATACTCAACTTTTTATTGATCCTATTCTACTAGCAAAATCCAGTAATGCTACGATTCGTGTAGAAGCAACGCAAGCTTTTCGAAAACATTTTGGCAATCTTGTTCGCTTGCTAGCCCTCTCGCAGAATGAGGGGGATGCCGCGTGGCGAGGTGCCCGTAAATTGCTGAATTTGAAAGAGCCTCCCGAGAATGGATTGGGATATGGAGGTAGCGGGCGATCAGGTAGTTCACGGCCAGATGAAATACGCGAGGCTATTCTTAAAACAGCTAAAGAAATAGTTACGCTAGGGGCTACTGATCCGGAAATGGTCTCATTAATGGGATTCTTTGAGGAAGAAGTTGGCCCAGACACTATTAGTGATTTTACCACCAGAGCAATAGTTCGCCAATTATCTAAAATAACGGAGGCTTTTTGCCTTGAATGCCAAATCCCCATCAAGAAGCTTGATGAGGAGCAAGAATTTGCATTGCCATATTTTGTAAACGAGAAAGGTAAGGAAAGGCCATCCGTTCTAGTTCCAGAAGATATCGTCCGAGCTTTGCCGATAGCGAATGATTGGGCAGATATAGAAAGGGCTGCAACAGCTAACAGAAAAATACGAGACCGTGTGAATGAATACCTAGCAGGTATAATTGAGCCAACTGTTGCGGAACGGAAAAATGCGTTACGAACAGCTGCTTTGGACTCGGCAGAACTTTTTAATGCTTTCTTGCAATCATTGAAGGACGAAGCGGCACATTACGATCCTAGTCTGGATGCTCTGAGCTACTATCGCCTTAAGGCAATATTGACGGGTGATCTCAGTAGATTTGAGCAGGGTAAAAATTACGATTTGACACAAGGCATTCCCGCCATTATCGCGATGGTGAAAGACACCATTGAGATGTTCAAGCATCATGTTGAGAAAGGCAATTTATGGGAAGAGCTTTGGATCGAAGGTAAGCCAAAGCGGGAACGATCAGCTCAGCTTATCTATTACGCGATAGCTGACTGCTTTTGTATAGCAAATAACGTGGATATTTCTCCAGAAGCTAACATGGGTGGCGGCCCAATCGATTTCAAATTTAGCAAAGGGTATAAAGCTCGTGTTCTTGTGGAGATGAAAAAGTCATCAGGAACAGTGCGCCATGGCTACGAAAAACAGTTAGAACATTACAAAGATGCAGCCCGAACCTTTCATGGGATTTATGTGGTCATGGATTATGGTGATTTGGGCAATAAACTAACAGAGATAAGGCGTCTCCGCGCCGAGAGGCTCAAGGCGGGTCTTCCCGCATCTGAGATCATCGTGATTGACGCAACTCCTAAGGCTTCAGCAAGCAAGAAGCCCTAATTTAAATATTCTACAGATCAGTAAGAAGCTTTAACCTGCCAGCAGAAGGCTAGATTAAAGGTTCGACGATTAGCTCCGCTGCTCAGAGCGAGAGGTCCTTTCAACATAATCGCCCCACCATTGCATCATTTTGCGGCGTTCGGCGAGATATTGAGCATGGTTATAGGCGGCGCGGACTTTGTTGCGTTCGCCATGCGCTAACTGACGTTCGATCACATCCGGCGCAAAGCCGTTTTCGTTGAGGATGGTGCTGGCGGTGGCACGGAAGCCGTGGCCGGTTGCTTTGAAGCGATAACCCATATCATAGAGCGCAAAGAGAATTGTGTTTTCGCTCATGCAGCCCATCGGCTTGTGCTGGTTAGGGAAGACGAATTGCCGGTTGCCGGTGCGGGCTTGCAAGTCACGCAGTACGGCAATGGCATGCGTGGACAATGGCACTATGTGTTGCTCTCGCATTTTCATACGCTCGGCGGGAATACGCCATTCCGCTTTGTCGAAATTGATTTCTGTCCATTCGGCTCCACGCAGTTCGCCGGTACGCACAAAGGTCAGGAGTAAGAATTTGAGCGCGAGTTTGGTTTGTAAATTTCCGGTGAAGTTTTCGAGCCGTTGCAGATACTCCGGAAGTTCATCTTCCTTGAAATGTGCCATATGTTTACGAACAGGCGGCTTGAGCGCGCCGCGCAGATCATTGACTGGGTTACGTTGCGCCCGACCAGTAGCAATCGCATAGGTGAAAACCTGCCCAGTCAGTTGCATGACGCGCTGCGCCATATCCAGCGCGCCGGTGCGCTCGACAATCCGCACCACGGAAAGCAATTCTGGCGGTGTGATATCAGCGATTGGCCTGCTACCCAGTTTCGGGAACATATGATTTTCCAGCCGCCGCATGGACGAAGCGACGACCTGTGGCGTCCATTTATGTTTGAAATGGTCGTGCCACTCACGAGCCACGGCCTCGAAGGTGGTTTCGCTGTTAAGAATAGCTTGCCGCTTGGCGGCCTTTTTGATTTCGCCGGGGTCTGTCCCTGAGGCAAGCAGTTTCCGTGCTTGCGATCGCCGCTCTCTTGCCTCGCCCAAACTCACTTCTGGGTAGACGCCAAGAGCCAATAACTTTTCTTTACCCAAGAAACGATATTTCAATCGCCAGTACCGTGAGCCGTTGGGATGCACCAACACAAACAGCCCATCGGTATCATGCAGCTTGTAAGGTTTGTCGGTGGGTTTTGCGTTCCGAACGGATGTATCTGTGATTGGCATTTGGGCATGTACCCCCAGCTAGCGAACGGAGTGTAAGTTCGAGTCCGGGAAAGTGCGACTTCGAGTCCGGTGCAGAGGGGAAGGGGTATAAAATTTTCGGCTCGAAAATTTGCCCCTAATTGTACCCCTATTTACCCCCGGCTGCTCGTAAATACCCCCAGACGTCCTTGGACGTCTGAAGTTATACAACTATATGTTTTTATTTGTAAATTAGACGAAAATGGATTTCGTCAGAAAGGGTATTGGTGCGGTCGAGAAGACTCGAACTTCCACGAGATTTCTCCCACAGCGACCTCAACGCTGCGCGTCTACCAGTTCCGCCACGACCGCACGAACAAGGGGCAAAACCCCCAGGAGGCTTAACGGCCAAAGCCTTAGCAGATTGCCAAGGGGGACGGCAAGGGCGCTGTTGGCCTGGCCTGAGAATAAAAATCGCCGAGCAAATTCATTGGCTTGACGCAGCTGCGGTGGCCACTATGCTAGAGGCCTCATCAGGTGGTTCTCAATCACTTCTTAACCATAACCCGCTTAATTTCAGATACTGGGCGTATCCTGACACTTCGCGCCAGCACGCCAGTACAGGAGTTGACCCGTGGCAGACGAAAAACCGGCAAAATCCGGCAAAGATGGGGCTGATGAAAAGCCTGCCGAAGGCGCCGAAGGGGCTGCTGAGGGCGAGGGTGGTGAGGGCGCTGTCCCCGCCAAGCCGAAGCTTGCCAAAAAGAAGCTGATTATCATCATTGCCATCGCAACAGTGCTGCTGCTTGGTGGTGCCGGGGCAGGGCTTTATTTCACCGGTATTATCGGTGGGCATAAAACCGGCAGCAAGGAAGGCGAAGGCGGCGACCATGACGAGAAAAAAGCTGAGCATGACGGTAAAGCCGTTTTTTATGAATTAGGCGATATGATCGTCAATCTGTCGGGCGAGGGGCGTCGTCCGAGTATGCTCAAGGTGAAGCTGACGATTGAGCTCGATGACGAAAAAGACAAGGCGGCGATGGAGAAGGTCAAGCCACGGGTACTAGATAGTTTTCAGGCCTATATGCGTGAGTTGCGGGTGGAAGATTTGAAAGGCTCGGCGGGCATTTACCGCTTGCGGGAAGAGCTGTTGCTTCGGGTGGCGGAAGCGGCGCATCCTGCCAAAGTGCGCGATGTGCTGATTACGGAAATGCTCGTGCAATAGCGGCACGGCAGGGATTGCGAACGGGGCGAAGATGGCCGACCAACCGGAGATGACCGAAGAAGAAAAAATGGCTGCCGAATGGGCAGCCATGGCCGATCCTGCGCCTGCGGCGGAGGGTGTGGCCGCTGTCGCCACGCCTACCGGCGAAGATGGCGAAGGCGGTGCCACCCGTGTGCTGAGCCAGAATGAAATTGACAGCCTGCTTGGTTTTGATGGTGGCGCTGGTGGCAACCAAGACAATTCCGGCATCATGGCGCTCATCAACAGCGCGCTCGTCAATTACGAGCGCCTGCCAATGCTGGAGGTGGTCTTTGATCGCCTGGTGCGGATGATGTCGACGAGCTTACGCAACTTCACCTCCGACAATGTCGAGGTCAGTCTCGACCAGATGACGAGTGTGCGCTTCGGCGATTATCTCAACTCCATCCCTCTGCCCGCGATGCTCGCGGTGTTTAAGGCAGAGGAGTGGGACAATTCCGCGTTGATGATGATTGATAGCGCGATGATATATTCCATCGTTGATGTGCTGCTTGGTGGGCGACGTGGCACGGCAGCGATGCGTGTTGAGGGGCGGCCTTATACGACGATTGAGCGCAACCTCGTCGAGCGGTTGGTGCGTGTCGTGCTCGCCGATGTCAGCAGCGCGTTTGACCCTTTGTCGCCGGTGACGTTCCGCTTTGACCGACTGGAGACCAATCCGCGCTTCGCCACGATCGCGCGTCCGGCCAATGCCGCGGTATTGGCTAAGCTGCGCATTGATATGGAAGACCGTGGCGGCAAGATTGAAGTGGTCATTCCCTATGCCACGCTGGAGCCGATCCGCGATTTGCTGCTGCAGATGTTTATGGGCGAAAAATTTGGCCGCGACTCCATCTGGGAAACCCACTTGGGCACTGAGCTATTAGCCACCGATATGGCGATGCATGTGGTGTTGGATGAAATCAGCGTACCGCTCGGCGATGTAATGAATTGGAAAGTCGGATCTCAGATTATTCTCAACGTGAAATCCGAAGACTTGGTGGAGTTGCGCGCTGGCGAGGTGCCGCTGTTCCGCGGTAAAATGGGGCGCCGCAATGACCATATCGCCGTCTGCATCGAGCAAAGCAATATCAAGCATGTGGTGAAACCGGAGGGGACGGCGGGATGATCTCGGTCGCGCAGACCGTGGGTGGCTTGGCGGTCTTTGCTGGGCTCTATCTCAGTGTGCGACGTATTATGCGCCCGCCGACAAGGAAGTCCTTGCAACGCGGTGACTATGTGGAGAACGGCACTGTAAGTGCTAGCGATTATGTGATGTATGATACGGATAGTTGCGGCCAGAGTGACGGCGCTGATGGTGGCAGCAGTTGCGATGGTGGCGGCGACGGTGGTGGTGATAGCGGTGATTAGGCAGGGCAAGGGTAGCGCACATGGAATTTGTAAAGCTTCTTCTTGATGCCGGGATAATTGGGCTATTGGGCGCAGGGGTCTATTATGCGCTCCGCCTTGAAAAGCAGCTTAAAATCTTGCGCCTGAGTCAGGCGGAGATGGGGCGCTACATGGCCGATTTTGCGCGCAACATTGACCGAGCCGAAGCCGGTATCAAAGCGCTGAAATCCACTGCCCGTGAATCGGGCGATGATCTTGAAACGCTGGTCGCACGGAGCCGGGCGCTCTGTGACGAGCTAAAATTCGTCACCGACCATGCCGATAGTCTGGTGGAAAAAATCACGGCGCTTGGCGGCCAACTGGCAGGACAGGCGCGCGCGCCGGAACCACGCGCCGAGCGGCCGCCATTGCGGGCGGTGCCCACCGCGCCCATGCCGGAAAAAGCCGTGGTCGGCGAGCCGCGCACCCGCGCGGAGCGCGAATTGCTCCAGGCCTTACAGCAGAGTGATGGGGAGCAGGCCTCATGAAGCGCAACTGGCACCCACGCTGGTTCATTGCGGGTTTCATCGCGCTGGCGCTGGTCGTGATGGGTATTCGGCTAGAAAACCTGGCCGATGTCCTGTCAGGTGGCGATTTAGCGCATATTCCATCGGCGACAGCCGAGGATCATCCGGCCGAGGAAGAGAAGAAAGCGCCGGAGAAAGCCGCCGAAAAACCGACAGAAAAAACATCCGAAAAGTCAGAAGAGAAGGCGGCTGACAAGTCCGCCGAAAAGGAAGCTTCTTCTGAGGGGGCGAAAGCGCAAACCGCTCATACCCGGCCACCGGATGATTTGAGCGCAGGCGAGCTGGAGGTGCTCAAGCAGCTTTCCAACCGCCGGTCCTTGCTGGACCAACGCGAGCAGGAACTCATCCAAAAGACAGCGATCTTGCAGGCGGCGGAGCTGCGCGTTGAGCAAAAAGTCAGGGATATGGAGAAGTTGCGCAGCCAGATTAAGGGGATGCTCGGCCAGCTCAGCGAAGAGCAGCAGACGCAGATAGATAATCTAGTCAAAATGTATGAGCTGATGAAGCCAAAGGAAGCCGCGCGCATCATGCAGACGCTGGATATTGATGTTCTGCTGCGGGTGCTGCGACAGATGAAACCGGCGAAAAGCGCGCCGATTTTGGCCGAGATGGACGCGCCGAAGGCCAAGGAAATCACCATGAGCCTGGCGGCGCAACACGAATTGCCGGATACGCGCGCCATCGGTGGCAATGCCCCGAAACCACCCTCTGTGCCGCCGGTCACACAGCCCATTCCCCCACCGCCATCTCCGGCCAATCTGCCCGCTGCAAATCCGCCCAATGCGAGCCTGCCCCAAACGCCGCCGCCTGCCGCCGTAGCCGACAAGAAACACTAGAGTTGCGCCAAACCGCATCGTGGCTTGTGCAACGCGGTAAGTATTTATTCAGCATATTGCGCGACACTGGCGTCAAGTCTCTCGTTCCGTCCGCAGTGCTTCCTCAAAGTCTTAAGAAAAAATCAAGGAGTTCCGAATGGCCGTCGATATGAATATGAACATCCTGATTGTGGATGATTACAAGACCATGCTGCGCATTATCAGCAATCTGCTGAAACAGCTGGGTTTTAAGAATATCGAAGAAGCGACGGATGGCAGCGAGGCGCTACGAAAATTGCGCGAAGGCAATTTCAACCTGGTGATCTCGGATTGGAATATGGCGCCGATGACGGGTCTGCAACTGCTCAAGGAGGTGCGCGCCGATGCCAAGCTCAAGCCACTGCCCTTCATCATGGTCACTGCCGAGAGTAAGACTGAGAATGTGGTCGAAGCCAAGACCGCTGGGGTCAGCAATTATATCGTTAAACCATTCAACGCCGAGACGCTGAAGCTCAAGCTGACGGCGGTTCTGGGCGCGTTCTAACGGAGATCTTATGGTCAAGTTGACGGCGACGAAGCCGACCTCCCCTTTGCAGCAGCAGATTGGCAATGCCCTCGCTGCGGCGCATGAGCCGATGACGCGTGACGAAGTTGCTGCCATCATTCGCCAGGTCATGGGTAGTATCGAAGGCGACATCACCGCGACCGACGCCAAATTCTACCGCGAAATTGAGGCACTGGCGCGCTATATCCGCGCGGCCAAAGCGGAAATAGCCGCTATTCGCCCGAAAGATATCACGAGCGAGCATATTCCGACTGCGACGGACCAGCTTGACGCCGTTGTCGGCGCGACCGAAGAAGCGACTAATAAAATTATGGACGAATGCGACGTTATCAGCGAGATAGCCGGAACTCTGCCGCCCGAGCAGAGCGAGAAATTGACTGCGGCCGTAACGCGTATCTTCGAGGCCTGCAACTTCCAGGATTTGACCGGCCAGCGCATTACCAAGGTCGTCGGCGCGCTCAAGCATATCGAGACTAAAATCGGAGCGTTGATGACGGCGCTGGGTGAAGAAATCGGCGCGCCGCCGCTGACGCCAACTGCGGATGACGAGGATCCGGAAAAGAAATTGCTCAATGGTCCGCAAATGCCCGGACAGGGTGTTAGCCAGGATGATATTGACCGGCTTTTCGATTAAGCCCACACTGCTTGTCGATTTTCCACCTTCGTGCGGGTCGCCCTTGTCAGGCGCGGTCCTTTCCGGCACTTTTGTTTCATGACGCAGATAGAGCATAGTTGGAAGAGTCGGTTGGGCGTTCTTTGCCTCAGTGGACTCTTGCTCGCGCCATCCGCGCCATCCGCGCTGGCGGCCGAAGCGCCACAAGTCAGTTTGCGTTTCGGTATGTATAGCAGCTATGAGCGTGTGGCGTTCGATTGGCCGAGCCGCGTTGACTATACGATTGTGCGCGAGGCCGACCATTTGACGATTCGCTTCGCCCAAGTGGGGCGGTTTGCCGATGGGGTACTGCGGCGTGGCAAAAAGCAAAGAGCGCAGCCCGCCGCCGCGCCCGGCCAGAATGGCGATAGTTATACGCTGATTGTCGCTCCAACAGCGCAAATCAAGGACTTCCGTAACCGGAACGCGATTGTTCTGGATATTTCGGGCCCATTGCTGGATGTCGCGGCCAGTCAACCTGTTTCCGTCTCTGCTGCCGTTGCGCCGTCGACCAAGCCAGTTGCCACCCCCGCCTCCGAGATTGCGCCCATTGTGCTGGGGCCGTTGGTCACGTCGGCAGCCTCCGTTCCCGTGGCGGCTGAACCATCGGCGGAAAAAACCGCCGAGCCCGCGCGTTCGGGCTAT
>JAGOHT010000071.1 GCA_017996055.1 Alphaproteobacteria bacterium | reverse complement strand
AGCGGGGTGAGAATGTCCATGCTTTGCTCGCTCGGGTTGATGCCTTGGTTTTTAAGATTATGACACAGGCTGCTCTTGCCTGCTGGGGGTAGACGGAGCGCATGGGTTAGATTGTTGCGCGATGGCGGCAAACTGCAAGAAATCCTGAGCAATTCTTCTATGATCGAAAATGGTTTGCGCTCGTGTTTGAATCGCAGCACGATCCAGCGTTACCGCAAACTTGTAAGCCTCCCGCTCACCGCCGCCGCCACGCTTGAGTTCGGCGCCACCGCCAATGAGCTCAATGAGTTCCGCGTTTGCCCCACTCTTATAGTAAAGTACGGGGCAACCAGCTAAGAGTGCCTCGGCGGTGGTACGCCCGAATGCCTCATGCCAGTCAGGGTGCTGGGTTTGCAGAAAGACTTCCGTTTCAGCGAGCTGCCCGTACAATTCATCGCGGCTCAGGCAGCCACGATAGTCAATCTGGCGCTCAAATTTTTCTGCAAGCCTTTCAAAATAGCCCTGATTGTGGATTGGCCCGGCCACCCACAAGCGCTTTTCCATCCTGGCCGCAATTTCCAGGGCACTATCGAGGCCTTTTTCTGGAACAATTCGTCCCACCCATCCCAGCGGTGCCGAAGAGGTTTGCGAATACGGCTTTGCTGCGGGAAAAGCTGCGATATCGAACGGCTGACGCAAAACCGGATTATCGGGGCACCCCAGAATAGCGCGCTGGGACTTTGAGAAAAACCAAACCTTATCGGGAAACTGCTTCGCGCGATCTTGAATCAATACATCAATCACAGGTGTTGTTTGGCAGAGATTGGGCAATGTGACATAGGGCGTACGGAATTGTCCGATTTTTGAGATGGGCAAGTGGTCATGGCCAAGATTCACAATCAGGTCAAATTCACTTTGGTACCGTTCAGCCCAGCTGACCATGCCTTGTAAGCAGCTACCGGTTGCCTCCGCCGTCTGTGCAGCACTCTTAAATTCAGCCAAGGTGCCTTGCAGTGTGCCCTCGAATAGTACATGGGGCCAACGGCTGTCGGACCCCGCGGGAAGCAACAGTTTGGACTCAACACCGAGTTCCACCAGCCCATCGACCATACGGCGAAGAAAATCATTCGTTCCCGCGCTAGCGAGGGTGGCGTCAGTCTCGGAATAGGGAGTTACTGCGGTTGCGATCCAGCCGATCTTCTTGATTGCCATTAAAGCGGCGCAGGCGGCAGATTATGGCAGCGCACGGCTTCACGTTCGCAAGTCCGCAGTAAAGACTGCACCATTAAACAAATATCCGTCGCCCAAAACAGGCCTTGTTTGGTCAGCTCTGGTTTGACGCGTACACCTTCTGCCCCCGTAGAAGGAAGAGCACATAGATCATCATTCCCGACGGAGCAGACCCCAATCATGGCGATGCCTTTGGCGATCGGCTCAAAGCCAATCGACCAACCACATTTTTCAGCACCCGCCACCGTATGATGGAACTTTTTCTTGACGCTCTCAGAGTCGATATCGCCAAAATTCATGATGAAGAAAATGCGGCTGACATTGACGCCGAGCCAGAAGCGATATTTATTGATGTCATTGCCGGAGCGCACCGAGAGCTCATATTTGCGCCCAGAGACAACATACTCCGTCATCATCGCCATGGCGGCTACCGGTTCGTTGCCGGTCGCGACAATGCGCATACAACCGCTTTCCACCGCCTGGTAAAAGGGCGCGATGAGGTTGTCAAATTCCTGCTGCTGCATGGCGATCTCCGACACTTAGGTGCAAAACACAAACATGGCTCTAATTTGCCGGTATGGCGCTGCAACGTCAAGCAGCGGCGCTTAGCCGAGTTTTGCCGTTAATTCCGGCACGGCCTGGAATAAATCGGCGACTAGCCCATAGTCAGCCACACCAAAAATTGGCGCATCGGGGTCTTTATTAATCGCGACGATAACTTTACTGTTGCTCATGCCCGCCAGATGCTGAATAGCACCGGAAATACCGACGGCAATATAAAGCTCCGGCGCAACGACTTTGCCGGTTTGCCCGACCTGATAGTCGTTCGGCACATAACCGGCATCAACTGCAGCGCGCGAAGCACCAACCGCCGCACCTAACTTATCCGCCAGGGCTTCAACGATCTTGAAATTCTCGGCGCTGCCAAGCCCACGCCCGCCCGACACCACGACCCGTGCCGCCGTCAGCTCCGGCCGCGCTGATTGCGACAAGGCGCGGCTCACAAAGCTGCTGCCGCACACGCCAGCCACGGTGGCCAAAGGCTGCACCGCGGCGCTACCCCCCGTCACTGCAGCCGGGGCAAAGGCTGTCGCCCGCACTGTGATGATCTTGATGGCTTCAGTAGACTGCACCGTGGCCAGCGCATTGCCAGCATAGATGGGGCGCACAAAACGATCCGGCGCTTGAATAGCGGATATTTCTGAAATCTGCGCGACATCCAGTAATGCCGCGACGCGCGGCAAAAGGTTTTTACCTGCTGCCGTCGCTGCCGCTAGAATATGACTATATTGTTTTGCGATGCTGAGCACCAGCGGCGTCAGTGCTTCCGGCAAGCCATGAGCATAGGCCGCATCATCGGCGTGCAGCACCGTGGTCACACCGGGGATTTGCGCGACGGCTTGCGCGACAGCGGCACAGCCCTGCCCGGCAACCAGCACCGTAATCGGCGCGCCCAATTGCGTCGCGGCACCAACGGCATTCAAGGTCGCCGGTTTCAGTGCGGTATTATCATGATCGGCTATGACGAGCGTGGCCATCAGCGTTTCCCCTGGTTCAAATGACTTTGGCTTCGTCACGCAGTCTCGTGACCAGCGTCGCGACATCCTGCACCTTCACCCCCGCCTGACGCTTGGGTGGCTCGATCACCTGTAGCGTCTTGAGCCTAGGGGTCAGGTCAACCCCAAGCTCGGCTGCCTGAAGCGTCGCCAACGGCTTCTTCTTGGCCTTCATGATATTCGGCAGTGTCGCATAGCGTGGGGTATTGAGCCGCAAATCAGTGGTGATGACGGCAGGCAATTGCAACGCCAGCGTCTCCAAGCCACCATCAATCTCACGCACCACCTCAACCGCGCCGTCTTTCAGCGTCAGTTGCGAAGCAAAAGTACCTTGCGGCCAGCCGAGCAACGCGGCTAGCATCTGGCCAGTCTGGTTGCAGTCGTCATCAATCGCTTGCTTGCCCATCAGCACCAACTGCGGCTGTTCCTGCTTGACGATGGCTGCCAGAATTTTAGCGACGCCAAGTGGCTCGGTAACACCGTCATAAGGCACATGAATGCCTCTGTCAGCACCAATCGCCATGGCAGTCCGCAGCATTTCCCCGGCCAAGGCGGGGCCGACCGTCACCACGATGACTTCGGTCGCCAGGCCTTTTTCCTTAAGCCGTGTCGCTTCCTCAACCGCAATCTCATCGAACGGGTTGAGTGCCATTTTGACGTTGTTGAGCTCAACGCCGCTGCCATCAGATTTCACGCGAATTTTAACATAGGGGTCGACGACCCGCTTGCATGGCACCAAAATTTTCATGCAGTCCTCAATGGTTGTCCTGCTCTATCATGCCGCAATACACAGCCGTTTATCACGCATATAGTTGACAGATATGGCGGGAAGAGCCTGACAAATCAACAGCATGTGCTTAAAAGTCGCGATTTTCAGGATCACTGTGACAATCAACCGCGATGGCTACCGATCCAGAGTCTAATGTCCCCACAGCATAGCTCCCAGCACAAGCAGCCCAACCGCAACAAGCTGCAGTACGATACGCGCCTGCATCAGTTTATTACCGTATTTTTTGCTAAAGGCTTCGCCCTTCGCTAGACTGACCAAGCCCAGAATAAGCACACCAACAACGGCAAGCAGCGTCAAGCCGGTTAAAAAAATCAGACCAATTTGCATGGCACATCATACCGGCTTCAACCGGTGAGGCAAGTCACCTAACACGCCATTTGGCAAAATCAGCGCGCCCGACTAAGGTTGCCGTCCCATGATCATTCTCGGCATTGAAACCAGCTGCGACGAAACAGCGGTCGGCATCGTCACCAACCAGCGCCGGATTCTCGCCAATCAAATCGCGAGTCAAACGGCGCTCCATGCGCCCTATGGCGGCGTGGTGCCGGAAATTGCGGCGCGCGCCCATCTGCAGCAGCTGGATAACATCGTGACTGCTGCGTTGCAGGAGGCACAGCTGGGTTGGCCTGAGATTGACGGATTCGCCGCCACCTGCGGCCCTGGCCTTATCGGCGGTGTTATGGTGGGTGCGCTCTTTGGCAAGGCGCTCTCTGCGGCGCGCAGCAAACCCTTTGTCGCTGTCAATCATCTGGCTGCCCATGCGCTGACTGCGCGGCTAACCGATGATGTGCAATTTCCCTATCTGTTGCTACTGGTTTCCGGCGGCCATACGCAGCTCTTGCTGGCCGAAGGCGTGGCACGGTTTACTTTGCTCGGCACGACGCGCGACGATGCCGTCGGCGAATGCTTTGATAAAACCGCAAAGCTGCTTGGCTTGCCTTACCCGGGCGGGCCGGCACTGGAAAAATTGGCGGTGCAGGGTAATGCGCAGCGTTTTGCGCTGCCGTTGCCCTTGCTGGAAGCGGATAGTTGCGACTTCTCCTTTTCTGGTCTCAAGACGGCGGTGCGGCAACTACTGACGCAGGGCACGGTAAAAACGGAACAAGACCGAGCCGATCTCGCGGCCAGCCTGCAACACACTTTGGCGCAGGTGCTGGCCGAGAAATGTCGACGCGCACTATTGAGGGTGCAAAGCAAGCGCCCAAACGCGCTTGTCGTTGCCGGTGGCGTTGCCGCCAACCAGACGCTGCGTGCGGCGCTAAACGCCACGGCTTCAGCGTTGGGCGTGCCGCTGATCGCTCCACCGGTGGCGCTGTGCACTGATAATGGGGTGATGATAGCCTGGGCAGGGCTAGAGCGGTTGCGCGCGGGCATGCGCGACGAATTATCTTTTCCGGTTCGGCCACGCTGGCCGCTCACGGAATCGATGTGAGATTTAGGAACGACGCGCCATATTGACGACGGACAACGGCTTCACCCCAGGCAGTGTCGCCAGGAGGCCATCGGCCGTGCAGCTGCCATGACCGGCGCGGCGATGGCCATCATCGGTCGCGGCCGCGCGATAATAAGCCATGATGAAGACCCGGACAGCTGCTGTGAGCGAACTTTCTCCCACCCGCTGCATCGCAATCATTGTGCAGGTTTCATGCAGCGAACTGCGTTCGCGGCGACAGATTTCCTGCAACGCCGTCCACATCGCCGGTTCCAGCCGGACGCTGGTCCGATGGCCATCGACGGTGACGTTCCGGCTAACAAGGGTGCTGACCGCAGGCACGGACGCCTGAGACCCTGAATTGGAATGACGCATGTTGCAAACCTAGGCGAAGACTTCCACACACAAACACTGCATACGCAAAGACGCGCGGAATACTCGCATAGGTAATCATACCATTTTATATCTGGCAAGCCCGTCATTACGCAATTGCGTAAATACACCAAACAAATAAGCTTTATTTTAGAAAGCGTGGCACAACAATTGCAACCATAGGTTACTTTTTGTGTTCATCCAACCCCCTCACTGTCAGCCGCAGGGCATGGACGCGCGCCGCGAGTTCTTCTGCCAGAACACTATTGACCATGCGTTGCCGCTCCAGGCGGCTTTTGCCGTTGAAAGCGGCAGCAGTAATCGTCACAGCGAAATGGCTCTCGCCTTGCGAATGCGCCCCGGCATGACCGGCGTGTTTCGCCGATTCGTCAGCAATGATAAGGGCTTGTGGAGCAAAAGCCGCCTTCAGCTTGGCACGCATTTGGACGGCGATGGGTGTTTCTTGCGGCATTGGCGGCTTTCCTATGCTAGCATGGTAGGCTGTTTGTTTTATGCGGTGATAGTAAACGAATGCGTGGTCAACCTAAAGTCAGCGATGCCCTGCTTTTTGGGCTGGACCGACCGGTCAAGGTGCGGGGCTGCGATTGCCCCGGCTGCAGCGCCGCCGGTGACTATCGCGCCCCCAAAGGTCGCGACCAGCTGACGGAGTATTACTGGTTCTGCCTCGACCATGTGAAGGATTATAACCTGAATTGGGATTATTTCGCGGGTATGAACGAGGCGGCGATTGAAGATCATATCCGCGCCGATTCCTGCTGGCAGCGCGAAACCTGGCCGCTCGGCGGCGGGATGCGCGCATGGAAGCAGCGCGAGCAGAAGGTCAAAGACAAGGTGGCGGAAGAGTTTTTCACGGACGGCATGGCGGATGCGCCCGAAGCCGCGCCGCATCGCCACCATATTCCAGCCCATGTCGTGGTGGCGCTGGCGATGCTGGAACTGCGGCCGCCTGCCGATTTCACCCAGATCAAGGCGCAATATAAAATTTTGGTCAAACGCCACCATCCCGATGCCAATGGCGGCAGCAAAGAAGCGGAAGCGAAGCTGAAGGATATCAATCTCGCTTTCACCACCCTGCGCAAGATTTACGAGCAGTTGGAATGACCCTGCAAACGCTGCACCTGTGTGTCGACATGCAAGACCGCTACCTGGAGCAGAAGCCCGGGGCTGAAGCGTTGGTCGGGCGAGTCAACCGGCTGGTGGCTGGTCTGGAACAGCGTGGCATTGATACTGCCTGGGTTTTTTACGGCAGCAAATTCGGTGCCTACGCGCCGGATGTTCTGACACCGGCGGAGCGACCCGCGGCCTTCGCGGCGATCAAGGAGCAAGTGGCGGCCTTTAGCCCGTGGCATCCCGCCTTGCCGATCACCGAGCGCAGCACCATCTTCGTTAAACCCGGCGTGGATGCACGGTTTGAAAGCCCGCTGAACGACTATCTGAAACGGATCGGCAATCCACGTGAGCTTTACAGCGGCGTCAATGGCCAGCCCTGCGTTGGCAGCAGCGCGATTGGCGGCATCCGGGAAGGGCAGCAGACAGCGATTGCGCTGGCTTATACCCTCTCTGACCGTTATCCCGACATGACGGCGACGCTGGCGCAGCGCGCCGAGGAAATCCGCACCTTCACCGCGAAACGGTTGGCGGAGATGCAAGCGGCCGAGCAGGCGCTTGACCGGGGCTATCCGGAATCACAGTTTTCGTCGCTGGTGCTGACGGGAGCCAAGGCGATGGCGCGCGCGCTGGAGCAAAGGCCTTTGCATTTACTGGCTGGCTCTGAGCTGGCGACTTGGCTGAGTCAGCCGCCCAGCCGTCCCGTTGCGCAAATTGCGAAGCCGGGTGTCACAGCGGCTCTGGCTTGATTGCATATGTTAAGAGTGAACCCTTCACTCAGCAGCAGTCTTATAAGAAACAGCATTTAGGGATTCATGCCTGTCAGTCGAAGCCCACTTTGATAGAAACTTTCTAAATTGCCCAATTTGAGACCCAAGAAGGACAAAGAATAGCAAAGGGACCCATATTGGAACAGCAACTGCGGTCCCCATTAAAGCGAGTCCCATACCCCCAATGCACAAGAGAATGATACCCCCGCTCATTAACCCAACTGTTGCGTATGCAACCGGATAGCCGGTGACTTTCGCTAACTTGTCAGTAGAATGATGACACCAAAGCAGAGATAGTGATGTTAGCCTTACTAGAGAACACAGGACGCTCTTCATCCGGGAGAGAAATGCCATAACAAACCATCTCCAATTGAGTATAATAATGTTATTCTGAAACGAGTTTGCACCACTTCAGATTTCTTGCCAGCTTGAAGAGAATATTGCTGGTGTAGGCCACTTGTAAACAACGGAGCTCGAATTTGTCTCTCAAGGCTAAAAAAGTGCTGCAGGAAGCGCAAAGACCAGAAGCGATATATGCTCTGCCCGACACCACCATCGCAGTGCGCGAGGTCTTTGGGCTGGATACCAATATGCGCGTGCCCGCCTTCAGCGCGCCCAGCGAGTATGTGCCGGTGATTGATACCGCCTATCGCTTCGATCATGACACCACGCTCGCCATCCTCGCCGGTTTCGCTCATAACCGCCGCGTTATGGTGCAGGGCTATCACGGTACCGGCAAATCCACCCATATCGAGCAGGTAGCGGCGCGGCTCAACTGGCCGTGCATTCGCATCAATCTCGACAGCCATGTCAGCCGCATTGATCTCATTGGCAAGGATGCCATTGTGCTGCGCGATGGCCAGCAGGTCACCGAGTTCCGCGAAGGGCTGCTGCCCTGGGCGCTGCAGCACCCCTGCGCGCTGGTGTTCGATGAATATGATGCCGGTCGCCCCGATGTGATGTTCGTTATCCAGCGGGTGCTGGAAGTGGAAGGCAAGCTAACGCTGCTGGACCAGAACCGCGTTATCCATCCACATCCGGCCTTCCGGCTCTTTGCGACGGCGAACACCATAGGCCTCGGCGATACCACCGGCCTTTATCATGGCACCCAGCCGATTAATCAGGGGCAGATGGATCGCTGGAATATCGTCGTGGCGCTCAATTATCTGCCCGCCGAGGCGGAGATTGATATCATCGCCGCCAAGCTGCCGCAGTATGCTGATGCCAGTGGCCGCGCGCTCATCAAGCAGATGGTGGCGCTGGCGGAGCTGACACGCCAGGGCTTTATCCAGGGCGACCTTTCCACCGTCATGTCGCCGCGCACCGTGCTCAACTGGGCAGAGAACCAAGCGATTTTTGGTGATAGCGCCACGGCTTTCCGCCTCAGCTTCCTCAACAAGTGCGACGAGGCGGAGCGGCCCATCGTGGCAGAATATTATCAGCGTTGCTTTGGCGCGCAGCTGGCGCTGCCGCGCACGCTGGCGCGCTTGAGCTGATGAGCACGCCTGACGCACTGACGGAGTTTGCCCCCGAAACGCTTCGCCGTGCCGTGGGCGCGGCCTTGCGTGCCATCGCGGCGCAAGGTGAGCTAGACGTCGTATATAGCGCCGAGCCGCCGGGCGTCATGGGGCAACGTGTGCGCCTGCCGCTGGTCAGCGATGCGCCGGACAGCGGCGAGGTCGCGCAGTTGCGCGGCCAGGCCGATGCGCTGGCGCTCAAATTGCGTCACCATGACCCCACGATTTTCGCCGCACAGTGTCCCAGCGGGGCAGCAGCGCAGGCCGCCTTCGTCGCGCTTGAACAGGCGCGTTGTCAGGCGTTGGGAGCACGCCGCATGGTGGGGGTGCGCGACAATCTCGGGGCGTATCTCGACCATCGCTGTAAGTTGCAGGGCTTTGACCAGGCGCTGAGCCAAGCGCAGGTGCCTCTGGATGAGGCGCTGGCGCTGGCCGCCTTTGCCGCTTTTGCCGAAACCAGCTTGCCACCCGTAGCTACCCATGCCGTCGCGCTGTGGCAACCGCAGCTTGAAAAACATGCCGCACATTGGAGCAAGTTGCGCGCGGCGCTGAACGACCCTGCCGCCTTCGCGCAAGCGGCGCGTGCGCTGTTGCAGGCGCTGGACTTGCTGGCGCCCGATGAGAAGGGCAATGAGCGCGGTGAAGCCAATGCCCCCGCGCCGAACGAAAAACCGAACAGCGAAGACGACACCGCCGATGAAAGCGGCGCGGCACAAGACAGCGGCGACCAGGCCGCCGACACCGATGGCAGCAGCGCGATGGAAGCCACCGAGGCCGTCGAGTCGACCGACGAAGGGCCGGAGAGCGAGACCAGCAGCAGCGCAAGTAGCTGGCCGCAGAATGAACCGCACGGTCTTGGCCCCGCCGTCTCCTATCAGGTTTTCACCGACATGTTTGATGAAACCGTTGCCGCCGATGCGCTCTGCGCGCCTGAAGAGTTGGTGCGGCTGCGCCAGCTGCTTGACCAGCAGGTGCGCCCCTACCTCGGCATGATTACGCGCCTCGCCAACCGCTTTCAGCGCCGGTTGCTGGCGCAGCAGCAGCGCGCCTGGGATTTTGATTTGGAGGAAGGCTGGCTCGATACCGCACGGCTCGCGCGCGTCGTCGCCAACCCGACAGTACCGCTCTCTTTCAAAATGGAGCGCGACATTCCCTTTCGCGATACCATCGTCACGCTGCTGCTTGATAATTCCGGCTCGATGCGCGGTCGCCCGATTACGCTCGCCGCGATGAGCGCAGATATTCTGGCACGGACGCTGGAGCGCTGCGGCGTGAAGGTGGAGATTCTCGGCTTCACCACCCGCGCCTGGAAAGGTGGGCAGAGCCGCGATGCCTGGATGAAATC
>JAGOHT010000070.1 GCA_017996055.1 Alphaproteobacteria bacterium | reverse complement strand
TGCCAGCACGGTCGTCACGGCGATCGTATCCGCCACTATTCCCATAGCGCTTCCTCAAGGGCGGGTTGCGGCCCGCAGCTAACATCGGGCGCGCGCAGATAAAGCGGCACGGGCTGATGCGCTGAAGCATCCGTTGCGGCCGCTGCCGCTTTTGCGGCCAGCACAACTTCCGGCGCCGGCAGCGGCAAAACCGTCGCCCGCTGCCAGGCAAAAGCCTGACAACCATCGCCACATACGGCTACGTCCGTGCGGTCAAGGGCCGCCAATGCGTTAGGCAACAAGACACCAGCAGCGTCGCTGGAGCCATCCGCCGGGAAAAATTGGGCAAAAGGTTCGGCGCGCCGGGAATCGAGCACGACCAACAATCCACGTGGCTTGGCCGCTGCACACAAAGCACACGCATAAAGCACCAGGCGGTTGATGCCGAAAACCGGCTTGCCCAAAGCAAGGCCTAAACCCCGTGCAGCGGCCAGCCCAACCCGCAGGCCGGTAAAACTACCAGGACCGCGCAGAACGGCGATGCGATCCAGCGCAGCAAAATCCAGTGCGCCTTCCTGCAAAACTTCCTGCAGCAGAGGCAACAACCGCGCATCCTGCCCGCGCTGCATGTCTTCCTGCCGCAGGGCAACGACCACGCCATCCACCAGTAGCGCGGCATGGCAACCGTATGATGCAGTGTCGAGCGCCAGAACCCGCATTACATCCCGAACGGATAGCGCGCATCACCTGTGGCAAAACCACTCTGCACCGGCGCCAAAGCCTGGGCATAGGCGAGCAAGAGCTGCAGCGCGTAATCGATGCGGTCACGGATATATTCGTCGTCCTTCGCCGCTGGAGTCGCGCCGTTTAGCATTTTCTCGACATCACGAATGATAATGTGTTCCGGCAGATACACCATCTTGTTATTCTTATAACCACTGATGCGCAGCTCATTGACCGGATGGGTACCTCCGCGCGCCGCTGAAACCGTCACAATCAACGCCGGTTTATGCGCGACATCTTCGACCGACATGTGCAGCAGGAAATTCTTCAACCCCGGCGGCACCATGCCCGCCCATTCCGGACTGACGATGATCAGCCCCGCCGAAGCCCGCAGCTTGGCAGCATAAGGCGCCCAGGTCTTGGCATGGGCACTGTCTTTCTGCCAAGCGCTCTCTTCCCACAGCGGCAAAGGATTGCCAGCGAGATCAATGATTTCGACGCTCGAAGCGGCAACCGGTTTGGCCAGCCGCTCTGCGAGGTAGCCGGCAACGCGGCGCGATTGTGACTTTGCGCGATGGCTACCGCTAATGATGGTGATGGCTGTGGTCATGATGGCCTCCGGCATGGTTGGCTTGGCGAACTTCTTTGACTTCGGGAATATAGTGCTTGAGCATGTTCTCGACCCCGGCCTTCAGCGTCGCGGACGAGCTAGGGCAGCCGGAGCACGACCCTTGCAGGTGGAGATAGACAACGCCATCTTCAAATTTGTCGAAAACAATATCGCCGCCATCCTGCGCCACGGCGGGACGAATTTTAAAATCAAGCAGCTCCTTGATTTGGGTCACAACGGCACTGTCGAGGTCGGTAGGCACCGGCGCGACCGTGGCGGCTAATGTATCTAGCACCGGCTGACCGCTCAAGAAATGATCCATAATCGCGCCGAGGATAGCCGGTTTCAGGCTCGGCCAGTCATCATGTCCCGTTTTGGTTACCGTAATGAAATCATGCCCCAAAAATACGCCACCCACCCCCTCGAGGGCAAAGAGCCGCGTCACCAAGGGCGAAGCTTTGCCCGCCGCCGCGTTGCGATAGTCGCGCTGACCTTCGACGAGGACGACCTGCCCCGGCAAAAACTTCATCGTCGCCGGATTGGGCGTTTCCTCGGTCTGGATAAACATGGCTTACTCCTTCAATCGGTACCAGTTATCTGGACGCCCAGGCTGGAAAGGTCAAGCACACGCCTTAAAGACTGTTGCAGGCACGAAAAAGGGCGTCCGGTTCCCCGAACGCCCTCTTCCACCGTGCAAAGGCTAGAATTAGAAGCGGTAGCCGAAGCCGACGCCCACCAACCACGGGTTGATGTGCACATTCTCGACCTTCAGCGAGTCGGTCGTGGCACGAGCATTCAGCCAAATCTTCTTAACATCGAGGTTCATATACCAACGCCCGGTGAGCGCGACGTCGAGACCTATCTGAACAGCGGGGCCGACGGCGGGGTCAACCTTAAAGCCGCTGACCAGCGCATTACTGCCGCTCTTCGCACCCCAGAAGGTGGTGAAGTTGATACCAGCGCCAACATACGGGCTGAAACGTTCTGCCGGGAACGGGTGATACTGCACCGTCAAGGTCGGCGGCAACAGCCAGACATCCCCAACATCAACACCGGCATCGGTCTTGATATGATGCGGCGTCACGCCCAACACCAACTGAGCAGCAATATTTGGCGTAAAGAAGTAGCCGAGATCAAGTTCCGGCACCACGCTGGTGTCAATCTTGGTGACGCGCAGCCCCGTATCAGCCCCGCCCTGGGTTTTGACCTTGCCAGAGGGATCGGGCGTCACAACCAGCAACCCACCCCGTACGGTGATGTCACCCGCAGCCTTCGGCTTGAAATCGCCAATCAGGCCATCGGACGATGCGGCGTAAGCCGGCGAGCAAGCCAATAAGGCCAGCAGCGCACAAGAACTGAGAACGTGACGCGTCAACATAAAACCCTCCTGCGGTGCGAAATTTGTCGCGTGAAACTGGCAGGAAGATAGTGAAATAAAAGCGCCTTGACCCTGCGGGGAAATGGCGCGCGGCAGACTGTCGCAGGCTTAGCTAGGTTTAGACTCGGGTCTCGACCAACAGCCAATGGGGATCCTCTTGCCGCAGATTGCGCGCGAAGCTCCAGATATCTTCGATTTCCTCGCGCTGGTTAAGCGCGCCTTCGACAATCTGGTTCTGCTCGTCATAGGTGAGATTGGTCTGCTCGGAAACAAAACGCACGGTAATCCGCGCCACATCGCCGGTCAGACGCGCGCGCGTCACTTCCGCTTCCTTGATGGTATGAATCGTCGTCTCCATACGCTGATGCGCCGCCTGCCGAATTTGAATTGCGCGGGCAAAAGCATCATAGACATCAGGGCCGAGATATTTCTTCAGGCCCTCGGCATCGCCCTTGGCAAAATTGCCGACAATGAGTGTAAAAGCAGCGCGGGCCCCGTGCAGAAAAGTTTTTTCATCAAACGACGGATCTTTTTGCTTGATAAGGGTTAAGCCACCCGCCAACGACTCCGGCGCTAGAACAGGCGCAGGTGGCGGCAACGCATCGGGCGGCAGCGCGGCTTCATGCTTAGGGCTCAGCATGAAGCCTTCATCATCCTCTTCCTTGCCTGCCTTGGGCACACCAAAGGGGTTGGGACGACGCGGTTCATCATCATGCCGTTGACCAAGAACCGAGCGCAAGCGTAGCGCAATCACCACGGCAACGATGGCAAAGACAATGATATCAAGATGCTGCATTCGAAAAGCGCTCGCATTGCGGACAGGGACATGATGATAACGCACTCTGCCCGTGCTGCAAATAATTCCTTTCGCCGCGTTCGGCGCGGGTGTATGGGTAGCGTTATGTTCGCTGTTCACCCGTAAGGAATACACACATGGCTGAAACCGCCGCCAATTTGAATGGATCCACCCCCGCCACTCTCGCCATCAACGCGCAGTATGTGCGCGATTTGTCGTTCGAGAATCCCAATGCTCCAGCCATCTATGTGCCGCAGACGCATACCGGCGAACCCACCCTAGAATTGATGGTCAATGTGCAAAGCCGCATGGTCGGCGACAATGTGCATGAAGTTATCTTAACCATGAAAGCAACTTCCAAAGCAGGCGAAAAAGTCGGTTTTATCGCCGAATTGGCCTATGCTGGCCTATTCACGGTGCCCACCATGCCGGAGCAACAGTTGCGTAACCTTTTGTTGATAGAGTGTCCACGTCTGCTATTCCCGTTTGCGCGGGCGATATTAAGCGACATGGTGCGTGATGGTAATTTCCCGCCCCTGCTGCTCGCGCCGATTGATTTTGCTGGTTTGTATCAGCAAAATATGGAGCAGCAAAGCCGAGCAACCGCATGAGGGTACTATGAGTGCACTGGTAATCGCTAAGGCCTGCTACTTTATGTTCGTCTTGGTTGTAGCTGCCGAGAGCTAATTGACGCTCCCACCGGTTGCACGACCGGTGTTTTAAAGCCGCAAAACCGGTTCACATTAGAAACACACCCAAATCCCTAAAATTTTAGCTAAAAACGCCCCAAAAATCGCATAAGTTTGCCGCAGTTTTCGCGTGAAATTGCCAAATGTCATCACCCCACTCCCCATCGCCCAAAACCGCGCCCATTGGTGTTTTTGATTCTGGCATCGGCGGACTTTCGGTCATGCAAGCACTCCGTGCGCTCCTGCCGCACGAAGATTACCTATATTGTGCCGATACGGCACACGCACCCTATGGCGAGAAGAGCGAGGAGTATATTCGCGAACGCTGTTTTGCCCTCGCCGACTTTCTCATCGCGCAAGGCGCAAAGGCGCTGGTCGTAGCTTGCAACACCGCAACAGCCGTGGCGCTCAAAGATTTACGTTTGCGCTATACGCTACCCGTCATCGCATTAGAACCCGCGCTAAAGCCCGCTGTCGCCGCCAGCCGCAGTGGCGTGGTCGGTGTCCTCGCCACACGCCGCACCGTAGAAAGCGCCCATTTCCAGGGGCAGGTGGCGCGCCACGGCGGCACGGCACGGATTCTGCCACAGCCCTGCCCCAAGTTGGTGACCCTTCTTGAAGCTGGCGCACAGGATACGCCGGAGATGACAACTGCGTTGCATGACTATCTGACCCCACTTTTAGCGCAAGGCGCGGATGTGCTCGTGCTCGGCTGCACCCATTTTGTTTTCCTGCGCGCGGGCATTCAAGCGCTAGTCGGAAGCAATATCACACTGTTTGATTCTGGCGCTGGCGTCGCCCGTGTGCTGCGCGACCGGCTCCAAAGTATGAATGCGCTCAATCCTTCATCAGAAATAGGCGCCGTGCGCTTCTGGTCGAGCGCCGCTTCTGATAAAACCAAGGCGGTTATGGATCGATTATGGGGGCAAGACATCACGCTGGAAGCAATGCTGCCTAGCCATGCCTGAACACATTCTTGATAATGTTAAAGGCCTGCTCAAACACATTCGCAATCTGATATGTAAACAGAAAAAATCCGACATAGAATATTTGCGGATATTTTTCCAACAGCCAGAAACACGGCGCTGTTAGTTTCTGCTTCAACCATGGTCGGTCGAGAACGACAAAAGCAATGACGCCGAGCGCCGCCCCCCCCATGATATCGGTCGGATAATGCAGACCAGAATACATGCGCGCCAGCGCCGCCAAGACAGCGATGACGAGCGCCAGCCAACCAATGCGGCGCGAGACCAGAAACAAGCCAATCACCAACGGCACTATAAGCGCCATAGTGTCGCTGGGAAATGAGCTCCAATCGCGGTCAACATCTTCCCGCATAAACAGCGGCTCGATGAAATGCAGCAACGGTTCATGCAGCGGGCGCGGACGAAAAGGCAACAGCAGCTCGAAAATCCGCGCACAAGCCGGCGCAGCAAATGCCGCGAGCAGCGCAATAAGGAGTCGGGCTTTCGCCGCACGTTGCTGTATTGCATCAGGGTAACGCTGGAACCAGGCCCAATAAATCAACGCGATGAGGCTGGCGCTTTTCAGCAGATAGTTATTTGTGAATCCGTGCGCAAACGCGTCAAGCCAAACGCTTTGCCGCGCAAAGTCATTCAGAAAGAGGATAACACCAGCATCGAACACGTTGAACATCTCGACCCATCCCGCAACGCGCCGCAATCCAATCTCGGCAACAGGACAGACCAAAATACAAATAATTTCTTACATTACCATGAATAACTGACGCGAAAACCCGTGCCTGCACTGTATGGCTACTGATTCATCGAGTCGAAGAAATCACCATTGGTCTTGCTGTGCTTGAGCTTGTCGAGCAGGAATTCGACCG
The DNA here is from genome assembly GCA_017996055.1 of Alphaproteobacteria bacterium. GTDB lineage: Bacteria > Pseudomonadota > Alphaproteobacteria > UBA9219 > RFNS01 > JAGOHT01. The sequence continues at coordinate 4,157 of JAGOHT010000070.1, read as the reverse complement.
CGTCGGTTACACCCATCGGTAGCAGGATACGGCGCAAGACCCACATTTTGGTCATGGTGGCCTTGTCAACCAACAGCTCTTCCTTTCGCGTGCCCGACTTGGTGATGTCGATGGCCGGGAAAGTACGTCGATCGGAAAGCTTGCGATCCAGAATGATTTCCGAATTGCCGGTGCCCTTGAATTCTTCGAAGATCACCTCATCCATGCGGCTGCCTGTATCGATGAGCGCCGTCGCGATGATGGTGAGCGAACCGCCCTCTTCAATATTGCGCGCCGCGCCAAAGAAACGCTTAGGTCTTTGTAAAGCATTGGCGTCCACACCACCGGTCAAAACCTTGCCAGACGAAGGAACCACGGTATTGTAGGCGCGCGCCAGACGTGTGATGGAATCGAGCAGAATTACTACGTCGCGTTTATGCTCGACCAGACGTTTGGCCTTTTCGATGACCATTTCCGCGACCTGCACGTGGCGGGCGGCGGGTTCATCGAAAGTCGAGCTAATGACCTCGCCTTTCACTGAGCGCGCCATATCCGTGACTTCTTCAGGGCGTTCATCGATGAGCAGGACGATGAGATAGACTTCCGGATGATTGACCGAAATTGCATGCGCGATGTTCTGCAGCATGACCGTTTTACCGGTGCGCGGCGGCGCAACGACGAGCGCGCGCTGACCTTTGCCCAGCGGGCAGATAAGGTCAATGATGCGGGTGGTATATTCTTTTTTGGTCGGGTCCTGCGTCTCAAGCTTCAAACGCGCGTTCGGATAGAGCGGCGTGAGATTGTCAAAATTGATACGATGACGGACTTTGTCCGGATCGTCGAAATTGATGCTGTTGACCTTGAGCAGCGCGAAATAGCGTTCGCCATCCTTCGGCGAGCGGATTTGCCCTTCGACCGTATCACCGGTGCGGAGACCAAATTTCCGCACCTGACTCGGCGAGACATAGATATCGTCCGGCCCCGGCAGATAGTTCGATTCGGGCGAACGCAGGAAGCCGAAGCCATCCTGCAGCACTTCAAGTACCCCTTCACCGTAAATCGCCTGATCCTTCTCGGCCAGCGACTTGAGAATGGCGAACATCATGTCCTGCTTGCGCAGCGTGCCGGCATTCTCGATCTGGAGTTCTTCCGCGAAGCTTAAGAGCTCGGCGGGGGTCTTGGCTTTCAATTCGCGGAGATTCATCGATACACGGGGGTAAGTGGAGGGGAAGCGTTTAAGTCCTGGTTCAAGACGCACAGCAAAATAAGCTGGCAGGAAACGCAGGTGTGGTTGAAAAAATCCGGCTCAGAACGCGGCTGCTTACGAATACAACACAGGCTACCGCAGCGGGATTAAAAACTGCTTAGCGGATTCGCGCTGGAATGTCAAAGACTTTGCCGATTATGGTTAATATGTCGTCGCTTACAGCCTCTCAATTAATAAGCATTTAGCCTTATGGCCCCTTCAGGCGCCAGCGTTGCAACCAAGTGAGCTTAGCTGGTTTAGGCTGAGCCGCAACCGGCATTGGCGCCACACCCTCCACCGCCGCAAGCCGTCTTAAAGCAAAGGGCACCTTCTCCTGTGGCTCAAAATTACGCGCTTGTACTGATCGTGCCGCATGATCCCAAGCTAGGGTTACCCTGTAAAGTTTCTCTTCGCCCACCACATAGGGTGGAACATAGATATAAACGCCCATCCGCTCTGGCTGCAGCGGCCTACCCAATGGCTTCGGCGCAAAAGGCGCAAAGTGTGCCTGGTGCACTTCAGCGGCAATACGCTCAATGAACGGCTCTACTCTTGGCCCCTTATGCCCCATCTCAAACAAGCAGACATGAGCCGCTCCCCCTTGCCTTTGCGCAGCATAGCCGAAAACCGCGTTAGAGGTTGTTGCGTATGAATCTTCCCCTGCTCTATGTATGAGTTTGTTATAGGGCACTGCAAGACGATCAAGATGCAGGCTACCCAATGGAGAATCCGTAACGCCAAAAGGCTCGCCTGTTTTGGGGGTAGCCAGAGGCAGAAGCGAACGCTGGCCAGCAGCAATCATGTTCAAACGCACGCTATTCAGCCGATAAAATTCCATTGTTTCTTCGACGGAGGCGTCAGGTCGGAATTCTGGGGTTTTTTGGTCTTTGAGACCAAGGCTGTTGGTATGATCGCTAATCTTGCTTTGCATCCAAATGGCAAAGTCACCTGTGGTGCGAAACTGGGCATGAAAGGCCAGATATTGCTGGTTCATCAGCTCTTCATGCCGCACCCGCACCTCTGACGTTTGCGGCCGTTTTCTTAGGGCAACAAGTTGCGCTTGTAGCGCATCCCAGCGCTTTTCCCAATTGGGGTCATAAGTTTTAAGCGGTTTGGTCATAACCCCGGCCTAGGCAATCCGACAACAATATACGCGGCAGGATACGGCAAAATTGCTGAAAGCAATGCCCTTTTTCAACAACATCTGACGAAAAAACCATGTTAGCGGGCAAGCAGGTGCGGTGACGCCCGCAGGCTGCGGTGTTAACCCTCCAGCCGCTCCAGCTCGTCGTCGGCGATATCAAAATTCCCCGTCACGGTCTGCACATCGTCATTATCATCAAGCACATCGATGAGCTTGAGCAGACTGGCGGCAGCATCGCCGGTCACGGGGGTAAGCATATTTGGATTCCAAGCCAGCTTGGCGCTCTGCGGTTCACCGAACTTCGCTTCGAGTACCGCTCGGACGGCAGCGAAATCTTCGATTGTCGTGGTCACGTCATGGCACTCGGCGTCAGACTCGACATTATCACCGCCCGCTTCGATGACCGCTTCCAGCATGGCATCAGCACTCGCCACCGCGGCCGGATAAACAATCTGTCCGCCACGGGTAAACATGAACGCAACGGAATTAGTTTCGCCCATCGCCCCGCCCTGCTTGCTAAAAGCGCTCCGCACTTCCGCCGCCGTGCGATTGCGATTATCGGTCAGCGCCTCGACAATCAGTGCGACGCCGCCTGGACCGTAGCCCTCATAGCGCACTTCTTCATAGTTCGCGGCATCGGCCGCGCCGGGCTGCGCCGCCTTCATCGCGCGCTCAATCCGGTCGCGCGGCATGTTGGAAACACGCGCTTCAGCTATCGCCGCGCGCAGCCGGGGGTTGGCCGCCGGATCGGCCGCACCCGTCTTGCACGACACCATGATTTCCCGCGAGAGCTTGTTAAACAGCTTGGCGCGCTTCGCGTCGCTGCGCCCCTTGGTATGCATAATATTCTTGGAATGGGAATGTCCGGCCATGATCGTTCAGCAAACTTGTTGTGCAGAAGCGCACCATAATCCAAGCTTTTCAGCCTGTCTATCGGCGGCAATAAGGTTAACCAGCCCTGAAACTCCCCCATGAAGCTCCAACCTGAAACTATTGCAGCATTTAGCCGAATTGCGTTTCCCGGTTATTCTCAATCACGCACTTGGTGCAACCATAGGAGACGAAAATGAGCGTAAGAACGAAGTTGGTGGCCGGTCTCGCGGCAGCAGCCGTTACGCTGGTTGGTTGCGGCAAGAAAGAAGAAGCTTATGTACCCCCAGTTCAACCCGATCCTGGAATCGCAGTCCGTTCAGACAACCCCTCGTCACAGGTTCTGAGCACGATTACTCTTGATAAGAGATTCAACAACGGTTTTGACGCCACGACCTTTGTTGTGCAGGCCACTGCTGATAAATATTGCATCGTTACAATTGCGGGAGCGAATAACGGCGGCGTCGCCCAAAGCTGCTTTGACGGCACAGCCACGCGTCCAGGTGCAGCGAGCGGTGCGGCTTTAGCAACACCAGAACGTTAAAACGGCTTAACGATGACGAAGATGACGATGGCGATCATCAAGACCGTCGGCACCTCGTTGATGATCCGATAAAATTTCGCACTATGGCGGTTAGCGTCGGCGGCGAATTGCTTGCGCCAGCGCGCCAGTGCACCGTGCAGCCCTGTCATCAGGATAACCAGCGTCAGCTTGGCGTGCATCCAATGCTGGTGCAGAATATCAGGGTTCACCCAAATCATCCAGAGGCCGAAGACCAGCGCCGCTACCATCGCAGGATTGATGATGGCTCGCAGCAAACGCCGCTCCATCACCTTGAACGTCTCAGACTTGTCCGAACCTTTCTCAGCCTTGGCGTGATAAACGAACAACCGCGGCAGATAAAGCATCCCCGCCAT
>JAGOHT010000069.1 GCA_017996055.1 Alphaproteobacteria bacterium | reverse complement strand
AGATAGGGCAGTTCCGGTTGCAGCGCGCGCGTGAGCCTATCCACCAGCGCGGCATGGTCGCCGAGTTGCGTGACGATGTTTTGCCAGAGCGTGGGCAGGGTATCGTGCGGCAAGGCCAGCAGCGCGCTGCGCATGGTGTCGGCGGCGGTGAGGGTATCGCGCAGCGCCGCGAGGTCGCGGGGGCCGCCGCGACCGAGCGCGAGGCGCGCCAGAGCGCGCTCCAAATCCGGGCTTTGGCGCAGTGCGCCCCGCAGCGTCTCGGCCAGCTTGGCTTGCGCCACGCCATAGGCAACGCCATCAAGGCGCGTGTTGATAGCGGTCACATTACAGAGCGGGGCGGCGAGCCAGTCCGCCAGCAGACGCGCGCCCGCGCCGGTCACGGTGGTGTCTATCGCGGCGAGCAGCGAGCCTTTGCGCTCGCCGCTCAATGTGCGCGTGAGTTCAAGATTGCGCGCGGTGGCGGCATCGATCTGCAGCACCTCTGCGCTATTGCGCTGCACGGGGGCCGCAAGGTGGCTCAGCGTCGTGCGCTGCGTCAGCGTCGCGTAATCGATGAGCGCGCCCAGCGCCGCCAGTTCGGCGCGATTGAAATCGCCAAAGCTAGCGAGGGTGCCGACCTGATAGCGCTCCTGCAGTTGTTTGGCGGCGTTCGCGCTATCAAAACGGCTTTGCGGCAAAGGGGTGAGGGCGCAGCGCCAAGCGGTCAGGCTTTGCGCAGCCGGTTCCTTGCTCAGCAACGGCTCCGGCAACACAATCTCGCTGGGGCGCAACCGCTCCAGCAAGGCGGCAAGCGCCTCCGGCTGCACCCGCTGCACCTGAGGCGCGCCGACGGTGAGATCAAGCCAGGCAGCGGCTAAATCACCGCCCACATCGGCAAGCGCCAGTAAATGATTAGCCTGCCGCGCTTCGAGTAGTGCATCCTCCGTCACCGTGCCGGGGGTGATGATCCGCACGACATCGCGCGTGACAATTGATTTCGCGCCACGCTTTTTCGCGGCCGCCGGGTCTTCCATCTGCTCGGCAATCGCGACACGAAAGCCCTGGCGGATAAGCTTGGCGAGATAGCCCTCATAGGCATGCGCGGGCACGCCGCACATGGGGATATCCTGCCCCTGATGTTGGCCGCGGCGGGTGAGCGCGATATCCAGCGCCTGCGCCGCCTTCTGCGCATCCTCGAAAAACAATTCATAAAAATCGCCGAGCCGGAAAAACAGCAGCACATCCGGATACCGCGCCTTGAGCGCCAGATATTGCGCCATCAGCGGCGTCGCTTCAGGTTCGAGCGGGAGGAGCGAGGCTTGTTGGCGGGCGGGTGTGGTCATGGTTTTGGTATTCGCCTGAACGGTCTATAATGGTTCCAGCATAGTGCATCGCGTAGCGCGGTGAAAGCACCCTGAGATTTAGATTTTGCAGGTTTTTCCCATGATTGTTGGCATCGGTTCCGACCTTATCGATATCCGCCGTGTCGAGCGGTTGCTCAAGGATTTCGGCGACCGCTTCGCCAAAAGGCTGTTCACGGCTGAGGAAAACGCCAAGGCGGCACGGCGCGCCGACCCGGTGCCGACCTATGCCAAACGCTTTGCCGCCAAGGAGGCGTGTTCGAAAGCGCTCGGCACCGGCATTCATCAGGGGGTCTATTTCCGCGACATGGGCGTGGTCAATCTGCCGAGCGGGCAACCGACGCTACGGCTCACGGGCGGGGCGCTGAAACGGCTGGAAAGCATGACGCCGCCGGGGATGACGGCGCGTATCCATCTCACCATCACTGATGATTACCCGCTGGCGCAGGCCTTTGTGATCATCGAGGCGGTGCCCCAAGGCTCGGCGGCTTAAAGCCCCAATTTTTCGATGAGCGCGGCTGACATGCCTGTTGGCGCTGCCGGAGGACTTGGTGCGGTCGCGCCTTGCAACAAAAGCGGCATAATCCTGGAGCCGAAATCAAGGGCGGGATTGGGGGCACCCAAGCCGCTCTGCGGCACAACCACGGGGCGGTCGGCTGGGTTTGGGTAACGTGCCGCGATGAATTCCGTCACGACGGCTGTGTCGGAATGGGTCAGAACAAACCGTGGCATCGTTAGATTCAGGCGCGCCGCTTCATCATGTATGACGAAGCTGGTGAGTGGGCCTGGTGCCTGTAGCCGGTCTTCCATCACCGTGACGATAGCGTCAAAGGGTTTGGTTTGCAGCGCGGTTAGGCCGGATTGAATATCCGGAAACGTCGCAGCGCTCCAGCGCCCAGGCATCTGCCTTTCAAGCGACTGTTTTTCCTGCTCCGGGGTCACTGCGCTGCGGGTTGCGTCATACCAGAAGAGTTTTGCCATACGGTCCCTGCTTAGAGGCCGAGTTGCGGTAAGGCTTGCGCGACAGCGTCAAGCACGGTGCCGTGGCCCTTGACGATGAATTGCGGTCGGATGCCCTTGGCTCCCATTTTGGTCAGCTGTTTGGCGGCTTCTATTGCCGGCCAGTTGCTGGCGACGATACGCCTACTGGTCGCGCCTGCCCTCGTGGCGTAAGCCTGGATGACTGATCCCGGCGTGCCGCCGCTGGCTGCGCCAACATTAGTCACGACCGCACTAACCAGCGCTCCTTGCGTGTCGAGGATTTCTCTGGCGCGCTTTGGATTATTCGTTGCCAGGAGGCGGATTTTGGGGTGACGTTGGGTGAACGCCTGCCGCGCAGCCGCAAAGTCTTCGTTCGTCGCGTTCCCATCATAGACAAATAGTGTGGCCATAAAATGCTCCAGTTACAAAATGATGGCCAAAGTATACCCTGGCAAAGGCGCAACTAAAAACGGCTTCGGAAAATCCGCTCTTTACCTTAATGCGTCGGCAATACGCCCTAATGCTTCCTCTTTACCAAGAATATCTGCTGCGCCGAAGATGGGCGGCGAAGTGGCGCTGCCGGTCAGCGCCGCGCGTAGCGGTTGTGCTAGTGCGCCGAGTTTAAGATTTTGCGCCGTGGCGACGCTGCGGCAGAGTTCTTCCAGCGCTGCCCCGGTAAAGGGCGTAAGCGCCGCGATTTGAGGCTGCAGCGCCATGAGCAGTGCTTTAGCGTCCGGAGTCAGGATCTTCTTCGCGCTGTCGTCGAGCGGCAGGGGACGCGGCATGACATAAAAAGCCGCGGCATGCGCCAGTTCGACGATGTTCTTCGCACGCGGTTTCAGCTCCGGCATAGCGCGCATCAGTATATCTTTGGTGAGGCCAAGATAGACCAAGCTTCTAAAGTCTGCGATTTCCAAGCTTGCAGATGAGTATTTTTCTTCGAGTACCTTCTTCAGCAAGGGCAAGACCAAGTCTACCAAATCGTTGTCTGGTTTCAGACGCAGATAATGGGCGTTCACCGAATCCAGCTTGGTGAAATCAAAGCGTGCCGGTGAGGCACCGATATGCTCGAAATCGAACCATTCTGCCGCCTGGGCGTCGGTGATGATTTCGTCATCACCATGACTCCAGCATAGGCGTAGCAGATAGTTCCTCAAGGCCTCTGGCAGATAGCCGCGGTCGCGGTAATCGCTGACGGCCGGCGCGCCGTGGCGCTTGGAGAGCTTTGCGCCGTCTGGTCCCAAAATCATCGGCAGATGGGCGAAGATCGGCACATCCCAGCCCATGGCGTGATAAATCTGCACCTGGCGGAAAGTGTTAGTCATGTGGTCGTCGCCGCGTATGACATGGGTAATACCCATATCGTGGTCATCAACCACCACGGCGTGCATATATGTCGGCACGCCATCGGAGCGCAGTAGCACCATATCGTCGAGCTGCGTATTCTGCACAGTGATGGTGCCCTTAACGGCATCGGTCACCACCGTTTCGCCGGTCACCGGCGCTTTAAGACGGATGGCGGGCTTCACGCCCGCAGGCGCTTCGGCGGGGTCGCGGTCGCGCCAGCGCCCGTCATAGCGCTGCGGTTGGCCGGATGCTGCCTGTGCGGCACGCATGGCCGTCAACTCGTCGGGCGTCGCATAGCAGAAATAGGCTTTTCCGGCGGCCACCATCTCCCTCGCCACTTCGGCATGACGTTCGCGGCGGGCATATTGCGAGACGGCTTCCCCCTGCCAATCGAGGCCGAGCCAGGTCATGCCGTCAAGAATAGTTTGCACCGAGGCCTCGGTCGAGCGCTCACGGTCAGTGTCTTCAATCCGCAGCAAAAAAGTGCCGCCATGCCGTTTGGCGTAGAGCCAGTTGAACAGGGCGGTGCGGGCGCTGCCGATATGCAGGAAGCCGGTGGGCGATGGTGCGAAGCGGACGATGGGTTTCATAATCTCAAAGCCTGTGAAATAATTGCGCTGTGCAGCAGGTTCTTCTCCTACCACAGCCCGGACGTGCCGCAAAAGCCTTTGCAGGAATCGTCTATTGGCTGCGCCATAGGCTTTATGCGCTGTGTGGTCTGCAAACCTCGGTGCAAGTGGCGGCGCAGGCCGAGCGTGGCCGCTGGGTGCTCTGGTTACCGGTGCTGATCGGTTTCGGCTTTGGGGCTATTTCGTTCTGCCGCTGGGGCCCAGTCTGGGCCTGTTGGGTCTAAGCCCGGGCTTTGCTCTACTAGCGTTTTGGTTGCGTCAAACCGGCTGGCGCTTGCCGCTGTTGATGGTATTGCTGGCCGTGCTCGGCTTTAATGCCGCGCAGTTGGCGACGAGGCGCACAATGACACAGCTGCTGGCAATGCAAACTTTATACCAGACCTGACGGGGCGCGACGAGCGTCACGCTGCGGGCAAATACGGCACCGGATTTCCGCAGTGTCCGCGCTCGCTGGGGAGCGGCCTTGGTCACCTGTATGGAAAAAGGAGGAACTAGTCCGCCAGACAATCAGAGCGCCAGCAATGCAGCGCGTAACGCGCGAGGTCAAAGCTGAGCAGGAGGGGGAGGGCGAATAAGGCCTGCCGCACCAACGTGGCCAGATTATCTGGAGCGCCAGCCTTGTAGCCAAACATCAGCACAACAATGTTGAGGACAATAAGACAGAAACCGAAGCGTGTCGCATACCAATGCATCATCAAACTCCCTCAATCAATAAGTACGTATCAGCCCGACCAGACGACCCTGCACCCGGACACGGTCCGGGGTGAAGAGCATGGTGCGGTAATGCCGATTGGCGGGCTCGAGCGCGATTTGCTTGCCCTCGCGGTTGAAGCGCTTCAGAGTTGCTTCCTGCTCGTCGATGAGCGCTACGACGATATCGCCGATTTCGGCCTTCTCGCCGCGTCGGATGATAACCAGGTCACCATCAAGAATACCGGCCTCAATCATTGAGTCGCCATCAATCTCCAGCGCATAATGGTCGGCGGGGTTGCCACGCCGACCCAGCATATCGGGTGCGACGCTAACCTCACGCGTTGGGTCGCGCAGCGCTTCAATGGCCGTACCGGCGGCGATGCGGCCATAGAGCGGCAAGGTTAGACTCGGCACGGAAGCGGGGTGCGGCAAATCGGGTGGCAAGCCTGCCGGCAAGGCCTCTTCCGGCAGTTTCAGGATTTCCAGCGCGCGGGCACGGTGCGGCAGGCGACGGATGAAGCCGCGCTCTTCCAGACTCATAATCAGCCTGTGAATGCCGGACTTGGAAGCCAGTCCCAGCGCATCCTTCATCTCGTCGAACGAAGGAGGAACCCCATCCTCCTCCAGTCGTTGCTTGATGAGCAGTAGGAGCTTTTGCTGTTGGTGGGTAAGCATGGCGACACCCTGAGAATAGAGCATTTAGAACAAAACAGGAATTGAGTGTTCTATAAATGTTCTTTTTGGGGGCGTCAAGCAGGATTTTGAGAGAAGATATTAGGGCTTCGGTTTGACTGCATCGTCCTCAGCGGAGGAATCGATGAACATAACTTTGCTGGGTTTAGGCGCACGTTTCTCGGCGACCAGCGTTGATTGGGGCGCTGGCTTGGTGGCTTCCTGATAGGCCACCACGATTTCCTGGCGCAAATAATTGGCCAGCAAAGTCCAGTTGGTTTGCAACGAAATCTGGAACGCGCCGACGAAGAGCATCTGCGCCTGTATGATGGCGGCAAACAACATTGTGCCGGCGAGCAAACGCTCCATCGCAAAGACCTTCGTATTGATTGGATTGGTGCAATGCAGGATAGGCGATGGCGGCTTAAGATAGTTTTAAGCATTGCCTCAATTTAGCGCAGTTACTGCTTAATTTTAGTTCTTAAACAAGCCTTCGACAGCGCTGCGATGGCTCTGTTTTTGCTGAATGAGCAGGCGGGTGCGGGCGATTTCTGTCTCTAGGTTTTTGATGTAGTCTTCAAGCTCGTGGATCGAGAGCGTGCTGAGGTCAAGCGGCTTGACCTTGGTTCTCTGCGGTTCAAGTTCATCCGGATTAATCATTGGATGATAAAAGCAGGGGAGAGAAGACAATGCAAGCCATCAGCATTACGGCATTCGGGGCGGCCGAGGTTTTGCAGCGTGTCGAGCGGCCTGCTCCGGTTCCAGCCGCAGACGCAGTGCTGATTCAGGTTGCGGCGGCGGGTGTCAATCGGGCGGACCTGCTGCAGCGGCAGGGCAAGTATCCGCCACCAGCCGAGGCTCCTCCCGATATTCCCGGCCTTGAAGTGTCCGGCACTGTCAACGCGGTCGGCGCAAACTGTGTGCGCTTTCGGGTTGGCGATCAGGTCATGGCGCTGCTGCCTGGGGGCGGTTATGCCGAGCAGGTGACGGTAGCGGAGGCGCTGTGTTTACCGATCCCGGCGGGTGTTTGCCTACGTGATGCGTCGGCGCTGCCAGAGGCTCTCTTCACCGTTTGGGCAAATTTGTTTGTCGCCGCGCAGGTGCGTCCGGGCGAAACTGTGCTGGTGCATGGCGGGGCAAGCGGTATCGGCAGTATGGCGATCCAGCTGCTGCGCGCGCATGGCGCGGTGCCGTTCGTCACTGTGGGGAACGTGGAGAAAGCCGATTGGTGCCGTAGTCTTGGCGCGGTGCTCGCCATCAATTATCGTGAAGCTGATTTCAGCGCTGCGGTTATCGCGGCAACGCAGGGCAGGGGTGTCGATGTCATTCTCGATATGGTGGGTGGGGCGTATTTGCCGCGTAATTTGGCTTGTCTCGCGCCGCTGGGTCGTCTGGTGTGGATCTCGACCCAGCAAGGGCTTGAAGGCACGCTTGATATTCGCGCCGTTATGCGCCGCCGCGCCATCATCACCGGCACGACGCTGCGGGCGCGCAGCGCGGCGGAGAAAATGCGCCTGGCCCATAGCGTCGAGCGAAGGTTGCTGCCCTGGGTGGCGCAAGGCGTGGTCAAGCCGTTGATTTCTCATTATTTCCCTTTAGTACAGGCGGCAGCGGCGCATAAAGTGCTGGAAACGGGCGCTAATCATGGTAAGGTGTTGCTCGAAGTCAGTGTATGAGCAGCCTTCCTGGTGGATTCAGAGCACGACTTTAACCGATCCCGACAAGTCGTTTGCTGGATCGTCCGGTGGCCAAAGCTGCCGGAAGTGCGAAGCCGTTTTTGCCGTTTGAGGAGATTATCATGGCGCAACCCTTGATGCCGAAAGCAACCGCCGTCTGGCTGGTGGAAAACACCAAGCTGACTTTTGAGCAAATTGCCGATTTCGTCGGGCTGCATAAGCTGGAAATCCAGGCCATTGCCGATGGCGAAGTGGCGACAGGCATGATCGGCATGAATCCGGTTACCTCGGGGCAGCTCGCGCTGGATGAAAGCGCGCGCTGCGAGAATGACCCGCGCACCAAGCTCAAAATGCAGAAGAGCGACCTACCGCAGCCAGTGACGCGCAGCAAGGGGCCGCGCTACACGCCGGTGACCAAGCGCGCTGACAAGCCCGATGGCATCATGTTCCTCATCAAAACCTATCCGCAGTTGCAGGATTCGCAGATTGCGCGCCTGATCGGCACGACCAAGGAAACCATCGCGAAGATTCGCGAAGGAGCACATTGGAACAAGGCGAATATCAAGCCGCGCGACCCGATTCTGCTCGGACTGTGCAAGCGCATTGATCTTGAGGCTGCCTTGCGCAAGGCCGACCGTCGTTTGGCGCGTGAAGCCAAGGCGATGGGCGGTAGCGCGACAATGGTTGCTCTGGAAGCGGCGGAAGAAGAGGCGGAGGACGATTTCGTGCCGACCAATCCGTTCGCCAATGAAAACACCGCGCCTGGCACACCGGAATAAAGCTGTAATTGTTGCAAAACGCTTCGTCAATTAGCACGACTGTATCGTGCTAATGGATGTGCTTATGGCTTGCCGCCCTGCAGGCGCTTCGCTTTTTCCGAGTCAAGCCACCACTGGTCGAGATAGCCCAAGCCGTATTTCGGCGCGATTTTCGGCTGGCCGAATTTGTTCCAATATGCGACACGATGGGTGCTGATATGCCATTGCGGAATGACATAACGATTCCATAGCAGAACGCGGTCAAGCGCGCGGCAATGCGCGACCAAATCATCGCGATCTATGGCAGCAATGATGCCCTCGACCAAGGCATCGACCACCGGATTCTTGACACCAATCAAATTATTGCTGCCGACTACATCGGCATTGGCTGACAGCCAGTATTCCCGCTGCTCCAAGGTCGGTGAGAGGGGATGGCTGAAAATTGTCGTGATGACGTCATAATCAAAATTATTGACCAAATGCTGGAACTGCGCGCTATCGACGATGCGGACGCTCGGTTTGATGCCGAGCCGCTCTAAATTGCGGAAATAGGGCTGCACCCAACGGTCGAAACGGTTATTGCTGTCAAGGATAACAAAGCGGAAAGGTTCGCCAGTTTTGCCATTCACCAGCTTGCCATCTTTCAGCGTCCAGCCCGCCTCCTGCAGTAGGGCGCTGGCACGGCGAAGATTGTCGCGGTTGTCGCCGCTGCCATCGGTGACGGGCTCTTTATATTCCTGGGTAAAGACGGCATTGGGTATTTTGCCGCGGAAAGGCTCCAAAATTTTTAACTCTTCGGCGCTGGGCAGGCCAGTGGCCGCCAGCTCGGTATTGGCAAAATAACTCTCTGTCCGCTTGTAGGCACCGAAGGCGGTATTCTTGTTGCTCCAGGCGAAATCGAAAGCGAGATCGAGCGCCTCGCGCACGCGGATATCCTGAAACTGTGGGCGACGCTGGTTGAGCACGAAGCCCTGCATGCCAACTGGCAGTTCGTTGGGGATATCCTGTTTGATGAGCGCGCCGCTCTTCAAGGCGGGCGTGTTGTAGCTCGTCGCCCACAGCTTGGCGGTATATTCCTGCCGCAAATCATAGCGTCCGGCGAGGAAGGATTCGAGCTGCACGGTTTCATCGCGATAATAGTCAAACTGCAGCACATCGAAATTGTTGCGCCCACGGTTGTTGGGCAATTGCGCGCCCCAGTAATCCTTGACGCGCTCATAGGTGATGCTGCGACCGGGTTCAACCGCGGCAATTTTATAGGGGCCGCTGCCGAGAATGGGTTGCAAGGTGGTGGCGGCAAAGTCTTTGCCGTTCCAAAAATGCATGGCGAATACAGGGAACTCGCCGATTTGCAGCGGCAGCTGACGATTGCTCCCATCCTTGAAAGTGAAGCGCACATGCTGTGTGTCGAGCGCTTCGGCCTTCGTCACATCGCGATAAGTAATGCGATAAGACGGGTCGCCCTTTTCCATCAGAATATTGAAGGAGAACACTACATCCGCTGCCGTCACCGGCTTGCCGTCATGAAAGCGCGCTTCAGTACGGAGGGTAAACTCCGTCCAGCTCTTGTCGGGCGCGACCTTGATGCTTTGCGCCAGCAGGCCGTAAACGGTGAAAGGCTCATCCTGCGATTTTTCAACCAGCGACTCGAGCGGCAGCATGGTGCCAACCGCTTTCACGCCTTTGAGGATAGAGGGGTTGACGCTGTCGAAGGTCTGCAGCGCGCTGAGGTGGATGGTGCCGCCCTTAGGGGCATCCGGATTGACATAGTCAAAGTGCTGAAAGTCCGCCGGATATTTTGGCGCACCATAAAGCGCTACCGCATGCGCGGCGGGCACCTTCGCTGCTTCTTCGTTCAGCTTCGCGGCACGAAAGGCTTCAACAGAATGCTCCGCTCCAACTGACGGCGATCCGGCGCAAACCAGGGTCACGGTCAGCAAACCCGCCCGAACGGCGCGATAGTTCAGCATCATGCGGCGCTGGCGATTTCCGCCAGCTTCTGCCAACGCAAGGCAGACTGGAAATGCGCGTGGATGAGGTCGAGCCACTCGCGGCGATGCCAATCGGCGACGACGCCGGAGGGCAGCGCGATGAAACGCTGCCGGTCAATGG
>JAGOHT010000068.1 GCA_017996055.1 Alphaproteobacteria bacterium | reverse complement strand
GTCCACCGCTGCCTACTCCGCCGCTGAGCTATGGCGCCAGCTTGCCGGGTACCAATTGGCAGGGTCGCGTCAACGTTATTAAGTAAAAGTGCGGTGCATATGCGTCGTATAGGCCTTCGGGAGGAAATATGGTGAGCCCGCTGCAGGTGAGTCGTTCGCGTCGATGGTTACTGGGTGCTATTTCGCTTGCCTTTGTAGGGCTGGTGAGTGTGCCAGTTCAGGCTTGTGACTCTTGTGCCGCGTCGGTCCAGGTCCCCATTAATACAGGGCTGCAAGTTGCACAGGTTGCAATGACGACGGCCGCTGTTGTCGCCGCGATCGGTGCGGCTGGCGGTGGGGACGGTTCTTCCAACAATGGCCCCGTTGCCGCCGCGCAAGATGCCGCCAAGAGTGCTGCCGAACACAATACAGCAGTGCAAATGGCTGAAACCTATCGCCAGGTTCGTGCAGAAAACACACTCAATACACAGAGCACCAATTGTCGTTTGGCAACGAAGAATGTTGTTGCTCCAGCGATGGAAGAGGTCTCGCGCTTCAGCAAGATGATGCAAGAGCGCGGTATTGTGGATAATTTATTTTTCCATTCTTCCATGACGCCTCAGCGCATTGCGGCTGGAGCACTCTATAGACTCTGTCAGAACGGCCAGTTGGCGCCGACAGATTTTGGTCAAAGCTGGTTTACAACGAACAGCTGTATTGATGATCCGGCGACCGTGCATGATTTTCTAAAGATATCAACGATTCTGGATAATCCTGTCCTTATTCCGCCCTCACAAGCGACGATGGATATCCTAAATAATCCAGAAGCTAGCGCGCCCGCAGCTGTCGCGGCAGCGTGGAACGCTCTCAACGATAAGCAGAAGAAATATGTTGGTGCCACTCGTTATTGCGAAAATCTTGTTTTGAGCAAAGTCCGCCCGCAGGAAATTCGTGGCGATGCTGCGATGTCGCCCAGCAATATGGCGGGCATAGTGCAGAATTTTGGGGCAATTTCGTCGATTTCAAGTGCACGCGACATGTGTGTGAATGAGTTAACGCGCCGTGTTGCCATTGACCCGACGCTTCTGCCTGCCGGCCCACACCGCGATGCAGTTGAACAGAATGGCGAAAAGATAATTAATTTTCTTACCAACATGCGTGGTGCTGACAAGCGCGCCCTCTATGCCTATGCCACGCCCGCTGATTATGCCGCCGATAACCCCATACCTGGAGCCGGCGGAAACCCCAAGGCCTGGATTAGTCAATACGTCATTGATCGGCACCCGCGTGACCATGGGTTGAGTATCCAGTGTGTGAATTATGCAGACTCGGGCACGGATGCACAAAAGACGGGCAATGCGATATCCTGTGCCCAAATGGCAGCCACTTGGGAAAAACAAGAAGCAGCGCGCAAAAAAACGTTTATTGAAGCCGTTGCAGCTATTGATCAGGCTCCACAATTCGTCGAGTCGCAAGCTTCTCCCTTGCGTTCTGGATATATGCCTGGCCGTGATGCACCGGCAGTAGTTCAAGATGCGGCGCTTGAGGTGCCGGGCTTTGATAAACAGCCGCTGCGCTTGGATGAGATGCTGCATACAATGGATGCCGTGCGGTTGCCATCAAAGCAGGCTGCGGCGCCGGGCCAGCGGTGATGATGGTGGGCTTTTGTCCGGGGGTCAGATTGCCTAAGAGAACGATCAGATTCTACAAAGCCTCTGCTGGGTTGAGCCGTGTATTGGCCTTGAGCGCGTTTTTGGTGTTTGGTGTTTCGGGAGCTGCACAAGCATTCTGCGTAACTTGTGTTGCCATGGTCGCAGCCACGGCCCAGCAGACGGCTATTGCCGGTGCTTTGGTAGCAATGCAAAATGCCATTGTTGCTGCTGTCGGAGCCAAAGGTGGTGGTGATAGCTCAACGAAGCAGGGTGAAACAGCCGCGCTTGTAGATGCAGGGAAAAGCTCTGCGGAGGCATCAACGGCTGCGCAGATGTGGCGCACATACGCTACAGTGCGTGCCAACAACACGTTCAATACGCAAAGCGTCAACTGTCGGCTACAAACTGTCAACAATGTCGGATCGCGTGTTGCTGAGAAATTCCAGCAGTCTGTCGCTTTCAATTTGCAGGATGGTGTTATCAATCTTTTCTTTAACAAGAATTTTAATCCAATTCGAACACAAGTTGCGTTTTTGCAGCGCAATTGCAAAAATGGACAAATGCTGCAGACCGACCTTGGTCAGTCCTGGTGGAATTCTCTCAATGCCGCTTCTCCCCCTCAAGGTCAGTGTTTTGAGGATACGACCGATGTAAATGGCGATGGGGTTTCGGATTTTGCTCACGCCTTCTTAAAGTCTACAACGGTGCTGGGCAGCCGCGTGATGGTGCCGCCGAGTGCAGCGGATATGGCGCGGTTAAACGATCCGGATGGTCCAGGTGCGCCGGTGGCAGGCATCTGGGCAGGCATGAGTGACAAGCAACGCCTCTATGTGTCAGCGGTCCGGTTCTGCGAGAATCTCGCTTTGTCCGTGTTACAGCCGTTGGGGGTATATGGCGATGCAGCGCTGGCGCCAGCGAACCAGCAGGTTATTCTCCAAAACTTCGCTGCTATTGCGAAGCTGGATGCGCTGGTTTACGCCTGCCGGTCAGAAGTCGCGCGGCGCACGGCGCCGGATGCGGCGGCCATGGTGGCGGCAGGCTTTGCTGATATGCAACCTGTGGCTGATGATGCGGACAAGGTTGGTGCGCAGTTACAGCGCTCCGGGGTCCCAGTTGCGGAGTTCCAGGCGGGTGGGGTATCCTATATAAGTTCGGCCCTATCGTCTTACGCGCGGACGGAAGCTTTCTGCAACAACAACGAGACTGCGAAGAGCATTTATGCGGATACCGGTACGGATGCTGAGAAGACATCTGCCGTTATGCGCTGTGAGCAGTTGAAAATGACGAACCGCGAAACAGAGCAGATTTATAAATCACTATTTAATACAATGACTGCTGGAATTGCGAGTGTAGCCTCACAGTTTGCTCGGCCACACCCTACACCACTCCGTTCGGAGTTGGATGGGCGTGTGGAGAAGGCGAGCCTAGTACACAAAGCGCCACGTAAGCTTACGGATCTGTTGAAGGACTAAGCTATGGACCGAATGAGCAAAATTGCGAAGCAAGACGGGATAAGCGGGAAGAGATTCTGGACGCAGTCCGTCATGGTTGCTGTGCTCTTCTTGGGTATTGCGGGTCCGGCACGTGCAGTTTGTCCTGATTGCCCCCCCTTAAGTGCCCTGGTTACGGCTCAGAATGCAGCGATGACCGCCGCGTTGGCGCTTTCTAACCAGGCCATGGTGATGGCCTATGGTCTGCTTGGTGGTGGTGTTGGTAGCTCCGTGAATGGCAAGGTTGCCGCTATCGCCGATGCGGGCAAAAGCAAAGCAGAGTTTAAGACGTCAGCCGCTCAGTGGCGCACTTATCATATTGTAAATGCCAACAATACGTTCAATACCCAAAGTGTCAATTGTCGTTTACAGACAATCAATAATGTTGGATCGCGCATCGCTGAAAAGTTCCAACAGTCCGTAGCGTTCAATTTGCAGGATGGAGTAATCAATCTTTTCTTCAATAGAAATTTCAGCCCAGCGCGTACGCGCATCGCCAGCCTGCAACGCAATTGTAAAAATGGGCAACTATTGAGGGCTGACCTTGGACAGCCTTGGTGGGACTCGGTCAACCTTGCGTCACCCGCGCAAGGTCAGTGTTTTGAAGATACAACGCTGAACCAATTTCTGGCACCGCCAGCAGCAAATCCAGGACGCTTTGCCCATGCCTTTCTTAAGTCATCAACCGTCCTTGACAGCCGCGTGATGGTGCCGCCGAGTGCAGCGGATATGGCGCGGTTAAACGATCCGGATGGTCCAGGTGCGCCGGTGGCAGGCATCTGGGCAGGCATGAGTGACAAGCAACGCCTCTATGTGTCAGCGGTCCGGTTCTGCGAGAATCTCGCTTTGTCCGTGTTACAGCCGTTGGGGGTATATGGCGATGCAGCGCTGGCGCCAGCGAACCAGCAGGTTATTCTCCAAAACTTCGCTGCTATTGCGAAGCTGGATGCGCTGGTTTACGCCTGCCGGTCAGAAGTCGCGCGGCGCACGGCGCCGGATGCGGCGGCCATGGTGGCGGCAGGCTTTGCTGATATGCAACCTGTGGCTGATGATGCGGACAAGGTTGGTGCGCAGTTACAGCGCTCCGGGGTCCCAGTTGCGGAGTTCCAGGCGGGTGGGGTGTCTTATATCAGTCCGGCCCTAGCGTCTTACGCGCGGACGGAAGCATTCTGCAACAACAACGAGACTGCGAAGAGCATCTATGCGGATAGCGGGCCAGACTCCAAGAAAACGGATAATGTTGTTCAGTGCGAACTATTGAAGATGACGAATAAAGAAACAGAGCAGATTTATCGGTCGCTGTTCAATAGCATGTTGAGTGGGATTGCGCGGATTGGGCCACAATTCTTACAGCAATTGCCAACACCGCTACGAGCAGAGGCGGACGGGCGTGTGGAGAAGGCGAGCCTAGTGCACAAAGCTCCACGTAAGCTTACGGATCTTTTAAAGGACTAAGCGCTTACGCTTTGGATAAGCTAAAATTAACGAATATCGGGCAGCTTGGACGCAAGAGTGCAGGTGCGACTGGACATCTGTGGGGCGTCAGGTTTAAATGCTTGACGTTGCACCTTAATTTTAGAAAAACTCGGCAGGAACCATTTTAGGACAATAGCACCCCATGTCAGCTCAGCCGGCACCTGCGAATAACGAAGAAAATCCTGATCAGCGCATGAAGGCTTTGGCGGTCGCGCTGCGACATGTGGGCGGCCCATTGCTCGTTGCGTTGCTAGAAGCGGCACCACAAGAACAAGGGCCCAGTGGGACCGTGCGTCGCGTCAACCTTGAGGCTTTCCCAATTCTTATCGACAGCGCCGCCAATTTAGCACGCCAGATTGCTGATGTCATTGAGGGTGAGGCGGCGCCTGCTTCATTACGCTGGGGTGCAATCAGCGCGGCGTGTCAACTCGTTGCAGCGAATTATAAAGCGACAGGCCAGCCGTTGGATGCTGAGACAGCGGGACCAATACTCGATGTTGTTAATGCGCTGCCAGAGAAGTTCAAGAATCTCACCACCGGCGGGATTGAACCGGTACCAAATCAAGTGGCAACGTTTCGCGCCAAGATGTTGGAGGCGCTGGTGCCGGTTGTTGGCGCTGTAGCGCAATATTCTTTCGGCCGTGCCGAGCACGGTTTGCTAGCTGAAGTTGCCGAACGTCTGATGAAAACCGCCGATCAAATCACGCGGTCTTTGGCGCCAGTGGGCAGTACACCAGAACAATGGCGCCTGCTGTGTTGGGTCGTGCTGAAATCGGCCGGACAGATTTATGCTGACAGTCACTATGCAGAAGCTGACCGGCTCCTCTATATGAACCCTGACGATCGGGCGGCTTACTTCGCAAAGCACGGCAATGTCGTTCCGATGACACAAGTTTGGCAGGAATTTAATCAGCGCATGGCGCTGCTAGCGACTCTTGGGGCTTATCTTGAAGTACCGCCGGCTGCGAAGCTTGACGAAGAAGGGTGGAACTAGTTGATGCCGGTGATGACCGCCAAAATGATTGGGGCGTGTCTCCTCCTAGCGGCGCAGACTTATAATGTGCCGCCGGCGGCGCTAATTGGCATCATGCATGTTGAAGGCGGTCACGTTGGTCAGCAGGTTCTGAACACGAACGGCTCCTATGATCTCGGCCCTATGCAGGTCAATACCATTTGGCTGCCGCAGTTAGCGCGGCTTTGGCATGTCGATCAGGGCACGGCGCATAATTGGGTGCGCGACAATGGCTGTGTCAACGTTTACGTCTCCGCGTGGATTCTGCGCCAGAAGATCGACAAGGCCTCTGGACTTTACAACGGAATCGCGCATTATCATTCCGCTACACCGTGGCGCGGACAAAACTATGCCGACAAGGTTATCGCTGTGATGCGCAAGAAAGGTCTGCGCGTTGCCGAATTGCCGACAACGTTTACGCCGCTGCCGAATCAGAAAGCAGTGAGGATTGCCAATGCGGTTCAATAAATTCGGACGGTCGTTTTTTTTGTTGCTCGGTGGTGTTCTGCTGGTGACGACAGGGTCGCAAGTGTGGGCGGCCGAGCCTGCCAAGGCGGGTGAACAGCTCAAAGTTGGTGGCGCTATCAAGGCGGATCCTGGTCTGGCCGCAAAGGCCGCGCGTGAGGCGCCGCCGGATATTATCGATCTGAAGAAAATTCCGCTGATACAAAATTTACTCTTGGGCGGCGCCGAACTCTACTATGTCGGTGAACGGTCCAGTATGCACGGTTTTCTGCTCTATAAAGATGGCCAGATGCAGATGACTTATCTGACGCCGGATCGCAATGCGCTGATTTTTGGCGGCATGTATGGGATCGATGGCGCAGACATTTCTGCACAGCAAGTCAATAATGCGAGCGCTGAAAATGCTCAGTTGAAGGCTTTGCTTGCAGCTTCTTCCGAACAACAAAAAGATTTGGAACGCTCGACGGGTATGGCCTCAGCACGCGATCCAGTTTCCGATGCAAAGCGAAATACTTTGCCCGCTGGCGGTGGTGTCAGCCTGACTCCTGGCGAACGATTGATGAATGATTTCCTATCGGCGGCAGGTGTCGTGGTCGGACAAGAAGGCAAGCCGCTGACACTGATGCTGGTTGATCCGCAGTGTCAATTTTGTAAAGCGACGTGGGGTGAGCTTTATGAGCCAATTAAAAAGGGGCAGTTGCGTGTCAAACTGATTCCCATTGGTGCTGAAGGCAGCGAGAATGAAAAACAAGCCGCCAAGTTTCTGCGCGTCAGTGATCCGCTCAATAGCTGGAACAAGTTCGTGAGTGGCGACAAAACGATTCTCGCCGGCGATCCACCTGCCGCTGATCTGACGGCTGTGCGCTCGAATATGAGTATGGTGGCCACCTGGAAAATTCAGGCGACTCCATACATTGTTTACCGTGGGGCAGATGGTAAGGTGAAGGTTGTCCAAGGTAAGCCGGAGAAAGTGGCGAATATCTTGTCAGATCTCAAGCCGGCGACGCCTTAGTCTTATTAACCAGTTTACAATTTTGGGGCCCCATGGCGCGTTTTATCGATCAACCGCCGTCTGAAAAAAACGACAGCAAAAGCCGTGGGCTGGTGCGTCGACCGGAAACACAGAGCCAAATCGGCAGTTTGGCGCCACAGCGCAGACCTGAGGCCGGGATCAAGCCGCCAGGCCGAATTCCAAACGCCAGTTTAATTTATGGCGCTGCCGCCGCAGTGTTATTGGTTTTTGCCTTATATACGCTGTTTAAGCTTGCAAATTGGCTGACAGGTTTGCTCTTATTGATTCTGGCGGGGACGCTGGCGGGTTATGCATGGTATTTTATGCGCTACCGCTAAGTTCTTGTGAGAGCGCACTTGGTTTTTTAGTGTGGCTGTGCTTTAAAGTGTGGGAATAGCCTCTGGCGGTATGGATAAGGATTTGCTGATGAAAATGAAACTTCTGCGCAGTCTCGCCCTTTCTTCCATTGTGCTTGGGCTAGCAGCATGTGAGACGCCGTCCACGGTGACCCCGCTGGTTGCCGAAAATGACCCCGTCAGTCTGCGTATTGCGCAGGCGGCAGAGAAAGCGTCGAAGGCGTTGCAAACTGTGGCTGGGATTGAGCAGTATAAAAATCCATTGCCTCCTATGGAGGATTTCAACGGCGCGCCTCAGCCGATTGCCCAGCCCATCACCATCACTTGGAGTGGCCCCGCTGAGCAAATCATTCAGACCCTAGCGGCGAAAGCTGGCTACACCTATCGGACGGCCGGTGCCGCTGGCAGCGTGCCGCTGACTGTGATGATTGATGCTTATGAAAAGCCACTGATTGATGTTCTACGTGATGTCGGTCTGCAGCTCGGCAATCGTGCCGATGTTGCTGTAGATATTCATGCCAATGTTGTGCAGCTCCGTTATGCCCCGACTGATGGTAAGATTTGACATGCGCACCTCCGCTTCAGTCTTTGCGCTAGCTGTGAGTTTGATGGCGCTGCCAGCCCTAGCTGGGGAGGTGTCAGCGCCGGAATTTTCTCCCGATGTGTTGGTGAAAGATTCTGTGGTAGCGCCACCACCGCCGGAAATGTTCCAGTTGCAGGAGCAAGAGAGCAGCAAAAAGGACGGGTTGCCAGTCGACGAAAATGTTGGCTTGCAGATCCGTGGCGACGCTATAAAGGAGGCCGCCTGGTCCTATGGGGCCCGTGGCGGATTGTCCTATCGTACGTTCACCATACAGCGCCGTATTGCGGAGCTTGATGGTGTCCTGACCAAAACTTTTGATTTTCGTACGTTGCTTCTGAAGGCGCCATCCGGCTTGATGATTGAGCCACCGATTATTACCGATGCGCAAAAGGCTGTATTGGTTGCCGGTGGTGGTCAATCGGCTGCGGTGGCTGATCGCATCATCCGCATCAACCGCATTGCCCGCATCGTCACGGCGCCGCGCGACTGGCATCTCTATCTCGAGCGCGATTGGGGTAAGGTCGAACCACCGCCTGCCACGCTTTTACCACGCGATGTTGCAGAGCGTGAAGCATGGCGTAAATTCGTCAAAGAGGGCTGGGATGCTGGCGTGACGCAAGCGGACGAAACCTTCCAGGCCGATCTTGATCGCATGACGACCGATTATGTTGGTATGGTTCGTTATCGTGAGCTTCTGGCGCAGGGCATGGTATCAGCGCCCTACGCGATGCATGAAGACCGCGGCATCACGGGCGGTGGCGCCGAGATGCGAATTGGTGATCGGGGTATTACCATTACCGGTCAGTCCACGCTCATTCCGCGGAGCGAGAAGTGGCAGTCGACCCTTCGCTAGCCGATGCGGACCGGCGGGCTGTCGAGATCGGCACCTGGACGGACGAACCGCTTCGCATTTATGAAGAAAACGTCGATAGTTTGTTGCTGTGGTGCGTTTCCAAGCGCGCTACCGATATCAGCATTCAGACCGATAAGCCGGCCTATATTGAATCGGATGGTGTGCTCTTTCCGATAACCAAGCGCGCGCTCGACTCAGCCGACATGGTCAATATTTTGGCACGCGTCTATGGCCAGGATGCTCTTGCCAAGCTGGCTTCGGGGCGCGATCTTGACTTGTCTTATGAGATCCGGCCTGATCGCACCACGCGCTACCGTTTCCGTACCAATATCACGGCGATTCTGAGTCGTGGGCGTGACAGTGTGCAGATTACAATGCGTTCGTTGCCGAACCTGCCGCCGACGATGAAAGACCTTAATATTGAAGAGAAAATCATCGAAAACTGGGCGCCACGGCAGGGGCTTATCATGATTACCGGACCGACGGGGAGCGGTAAATCCACCCTGCTGGCTGCCGGTAATAGGATGTTGATTGAGCGTGCGCAGGGTTGCGGCAAAATGCTGACCTATGAAGCGCCGATTGAATATGTTTATGACCAGATTTCGGGCGAACGCTCGCTGGTCGCACAAACGGAAATCCCCAAACATCTGCCGGATTTCGCGGCGGGTGTGCGCAATGCGTTGCGCCGTAAGCCGAATATTATTCTCGTCGGTGAAGCGCGCGACCGTGAAACGGTCTCGGCGGCGATTGAAGCCGGTCAAACGGGGCATGCTGTTTATTCCACCGCACACACCACGGGTGTAGCGGCGACAATTCGCCGTATGGTCAGCGTCTTTGAACCATCCGAACGCACCGAGCGGGCTTTTGCCTTGATGGAAACGCTGCGCATGGTTGTGACGCAGGCGTTGGTGCCGAAAATCGGTGGGGGGCGTTTGGGGCTGCGCGAATTTATGATCTTCGACGAAAATGTCCGCGAAATTATGCTGGAGCTACCGGTTGAGCGTTGGACGAGTGAGGCGCAGCGCCTGCTGGTGCGCTATGGCAAGACCATGGAACAGTCGGCGACCGCTGCTTATAAGTCGGGTCTGATTGACCGTCGCTGGTATTTGTTGTTGACCAAGGGCTTCTCCGGCGAGGAGACGAATGACGATAAATCTTTCGAGCCCACACCAACCTAGAACTGGTCGCGGGCAGGCAGAATTACTTGGTTGTGTTAATCGGATTGTTCATCGATTCAGAAGAGTCATATTCGTTTTCCGTTCATGATTCTTGTTATCATGCTACACTCGCCACCGTGCTATAAAATTAATCTCTTCGTAAGTCTCACAGGGTAGGTT
>JAGOHT010000067.1 GCA_017996055.1 Alphaproteobacteria bacterium | reverse complement strand
GTTACGGGCTGCTTGAATTCGCCACTCGCGCGGAGAGCATTCTGCGGCTTCTTGAAGTTTGGCCTTTCCCCCGGAGCATAGGTCGTCGTGCCGTGCAAGGTGCCAGTTTTGCCATTCTGACCGGTGAAGAGCTTGTCGCGGGTTACAGTCCGATTCTCACGATCGTATGTCGCTGTGCCGGTAGAGGTCGTGGTTTTGCCCTTCGGGCCGGTATAGTTGGCGTTGCTATTAACTGACTTGTTTTCACGGTCATAGGTGGCGCTGCCATTGGCAGTTGCTGTTTTGCCGTTTTCACCGGTCCAGGTTTTCTCCCAGTTCGCAGATTTTGTATCTTTGTCATAAGTCGCACTGCCGCTGCCGGTCACGGTCTTGCCGTTCGGCCCCGTATGGGTACTGCTGTTGGTCGCGGTGTGGTTATCGCGGTCATAGACCGTTTCGCTATGCTTCGTGCTGGTCTTGCCATTCTCACCGGTCACCGTCTTGTCACGGATGAGTGTGTTGGTATCCTTGTCGTAAGTGGCCGTGCCCGATGATGTCGCGGTCTTGCCATTCGGCCCCGTATAGGAGCCGCTGCTCGTCACAGTGCCATTTTCACGGTCATAAACCTTGGTGCCGGAAGCTGTGCTCACGCCGCCATTGGGGCCGGTCGCGGTCTTTTCCCAGGTGGCAGTCTTGTTCTCTGGATCATAGCTGGAGCTGCCCTCAACCACCGTCTGGCCACCGTTGGGCCCTGTATAGGTCGTGGTGCTTTCCGCGGCAAAAACCGGCGCGCTGGCCAGAATGAGCGTTAACGCCGAGAGCATCAATTTTTCTTGGTAAAACATCATATTTCTCCGGGTTGAGGTTGTTATGCTTCCTGAACGGCCTGGGCGCGGGCTTTCCGTCGGAATACGAAACAATATGTTTGTGGCATGACTTGGATTATTTATTATTAACGATTATATTAGGCGTGTCGGGAAACCGACTATGGCGATAAACGCCTTGTGGAATAGACGGAGCGGACCCGGGGGCGGTACCCGGCGCCTCCACCAAAAAGCCGAAGCCGGACTTATAATGAACGGCTTTTTGGCGGGGGCGAAATAGGATCGACGCACGCAGTAAAGACATGGTTTTTGCCCGGCATGATTCCGCCGTTATCGGGTCATTCCTACAAGTGCCAACGACAATGTTGACACTCGTGAAGTTGCGATGGCTGCCTAATCTTCGCTTTGCGGAGATGAACAGCTTGTAGCTACACGCGGCTCGGGGGGTGCCGGGCAACAGAAACCCCCCACTCCTTTACCTGGTAGTGGGGTAACAGCAGACAAGTCGAGAGGCATAGGCATGCTAGACGCTGCTTCTGCGATGGACTATTGCGTCGCAGATTTCAAGCCAGGCCATCTTCTTTCTGGCGACCCAGAGCGTAAAGATATTACAAAGGCTGTGCTCTATCTTGAAAAAGCCTATGTTGATTGTGATGATGACGATCATATCACCACCGCTGACCTGATGCTCGTTGGCATGAATTACATGTCTGTGCAGTTGTTGTACAAGATTGCGCGAAGTCGCTAGATTTTCTGAACGCCGCCAAAGAACATGAATTTCGTTGCTCCGAGTTTTATGAGGCTCTTTCTAGATATTCTTTTCAGGGCTGTGGTGGCTTTTCGTCTGACAAGAGCCAAGCTTTTAGCTACCTGCTTGTAGCCGTAAAACTAAACAACACAATGTCGCAACGCCCTGTGAGCACCATGTTGGGGCTTGGTCTCAATGGAACTCCGCCTGCCCCGGTTAAGGCTGATGCCTCGGCCTTGGTAAGTTTTGAGAGTCCTGAAGGTAATATTTCTGCCGAGATGATAGAGAAATTTTTGGCGGGAAAGCCGGCGGCCAATCGCAAGTAGGTCATGGACCATATTGCAATGATCAATACCAGTACAAACAAGCAGGAAAAGAGGTCACCATCTTGTCTGATGGAAGTCGCTTTTAGCCCAAGAATATTAAATCGCTTTTGATAGCGCCTGCGCTAAATCATCTCGCAAATCAGTGAAATCCTCGATGCCAACGGAGATGCGGATAAGCCCGTCATCAATGCCGGTTTTGGCGCGCACTTCGGCGGGGATGCTAGCATGTGTCATTGTTGGCGGATGCTCGATGAGGCTCTCAACACCGCCCAGGCTTTCAGCCAGCGTGAAGAGCTGCAACGGCTTAAGAAATTCCAGCGCCGCCCCCTGTCCGCCCTTGAGCACCATACTAATCATGCCACCCGCCGCGCGCATTTGCTTGGCGGCCAGCGCGTGCTGCGGATGGCTCTTGAGTCCGGGATAAATCACCCGCGCGACTTGCGGGTGTCCTTCCAGCCATTCCGCCAGCTTGAGCGCATTGGCGCAGTGGCGCTCAACCCGCAGCCCCAGCGTCTTGACGCCACGATGGACAAGGAAACTATCAAACGGGCTGGCGATGCTGCCGATGGCGTTTTGCAGGAAGCCAAGCTTCTCGCCGAGTTCCGCATTGCCGGTAATCAGCGCGCCGCCAATCACATCAGAATGACCGGCGAGATATTTCGTCGCGGAATGCAGCACGATATCGCAGCCCAGTTGCAGCGGCTGCTGCACCCAGGGAGAGGCAAAAGTGTTATCGACAACTGTGACCAGCTTGTGCTTCCTCGCCTCCGTCGCCACAGCAGCGAGGTCAATCAGCTTAAGCAGCGGGTTCGTCGGCGTCTCTACCCAGACCATGCGCGTATTGGGTTGAACGGCGGCGGCGAGATTGGCCGGGTTACTCAAATCGACATAGCTAATCTGCAAATTCATCGAGCGGCGGCGCACCCGCTCAAAGAGCCGATAGGTGCCACCATAAATATCGTCGGTAGCGATGATATGTGCGCCAGCCTCCAGTGTCTCCAGGACCGTGGCGGCGGCAGCAAGGCCGGAGGAGAAGGCAAAAGCATGGGTTCCCTGCTCTAGTGCTGCGAGCGCCCGCTCCAGTGCATAACGCGTTGGGTTATGGCTGCGGCCATAATCGAGGCCCTTGTTCACGCCTGGCGCTTCCTGCTCATAGGTTGATGTCGCGTAAATCGGCGTAATTACCGCGCCTGTGACCGGATCAGGAAATTGCCCGGCATGAATGGCCTGCGTATCAAAGCCGCGCACCAGCGGTTTGGCGGCTGGCATCGCGAAATGGGGGTAAAGGTTCTTGGTCATGGTCAGCCCTTTCCTGTGCGCTTGCGCAAATGGTTGAGAAAATCGATTGGTGTAATCAGCCCCAGAAACTGCACGCCTTCATAAATACAACCCACCAGCCCTCGCGCGAAGAGCGCCAGCAAATCGGTGAGCGGTTGGTTGACCTGCAGCGTAATCAGCTTGTCGGTCATCACCTTGCCGACCGGAATCGCGAAGCCCTTCTCATTACCGGTCACGGCAAGGAGGATGTCGGTCTCGTCCATCAGGCCTACCAGTTTGCCATGCTCCAGCACCGGGAGTTGCGAGACATCAAACATCTTCATCTTAGCATAAGCGCGTTGCAGCGTATCGCCCGGAGCGATCGCAATCAGCTGGCCGCGCAGGAATGGACGCGCAATCAAATCGCGCAAATCCTGCACCACCGGCCTGTCTGCCAAGCCCTGATCATCGAGCCAATATTCGTTATATATCTTCGAGAGATACTTATTGCCGCTGTCACAGACAAAGGTTACCACGCGCTGTGGCGTGGCCTGCGCCCTGCAGTAACGCAACGCAGTGGCAATGAGCGTGCCGGAGGATGATCCGCATAATACGCCCTCTTGCTGCAAGACAGCGCGCGCCGTGCTGATGCTCTCCGCATCCGTAATCGTATAGGCTTGCTTGACCAGACCAAGATCGCAGATATCCGGCACGAAATCTTCGCCGATGCCCTCAACCAACCAACTCCCCGCCTCCGTCATCACACCATGCTCGACTAGCGGCGCGAGCACCGAACCTTTCGGGTCAGCCAAAATCATCCGCACAGTGGGCGCGGTGCGGGCGAAATAGCGCCCCAGCCCCGTTAGCGTGCCGCCAGAGCCGACGCCACATACCACGGCGTCAAGCTTGCCACCCATCTGCTCCCAGATTTCTGGCCCCGTGGTGCGCTCGTGCGTCAACGGATTGGCGGGATTGCCGAACTGGTTGATATAGTATGCGCCAGGCGTTTCATCCGCCAGACGCTTGGCGTAATCCTGATAATAGTCTGGATGGCCTTTATTGACATCCGACCGCGTCATCACGACCTCGGCCCCCAGCGCGCGCAAGTGGAACACCTTCTCCTGGCTCATTTTGTCGGGTATCACCAACTTGAGCTTATAGCCCTTCTGCGCCGCGATGAGCGCAAGGCCAAGACCGGTATTACCAGCGGTGGCCTCCACCAGCGTGCCGCCGGGCTTAAGCGCTCCGCTTTGCTCGGCCGCTTCTACCATGGCCAGCGCGATGCGGTCTTTGATGGAGCCACCCGGGTTCTGGCTCTCCAGCTTCAGGTAAAGTTCGCAACAGCCGGTATCAAGTCGCCGCACCTTGACCATCGGAGTGTTGCCAATAAGCGCGAGGACGGAATTGGCGGGAGCGGCGAGGATATTTGCGGAAGACATCAGGTTTACTCAAAAATGTTGTTGGGGTGCACTGCAACAGCAGTACGCCAAGGGCATAAAAAGACCTAACAACAACACATCAGCATGAGCAACCATCTTTGGGTAGGCGAAAATATTATCATTGGTCTTCAAACTCTGGCAAGGGTTTTTGCATAAAATACCGACTAGAATGGAGGCTTGCGCCTGCGCAAGCCACAGGTTACCAATAGACAGAGAGCAAAACGAAGGCGACGATGAACGAAGATTTATTGCGTTACGACAAGATGGTAGAAAAGGCTTTGCGCGACGTTGTCCGCAACGCTCTGACGATGGTTGCGCGTGACGGGCTGCCCGGCGAGCACCATTTCTATATCAGCTTTCACACGCAGTATCCTGGTGTCGAAATTCCTGACCATCTGCGCAAGCAATATCCTGAAGAAATGACTATCGTGCTGCAATATCAGTTCTTCGGGCTGAAAATTGACCCTGAACTGTTCAGCGTGACGCTCAGCTTCAACAACATACGCGAAAAGCTGGTCATCCCCTTCCAGGCGATTACCACCTTTGCCGACCCTTCCGTTAACTTTGCTCTACAGTTCCAGAGCGTCAGCGACGATGAGGACGATGAGGACGAGGAAGAAGGCGGGGATGGTAAAGACGCCCCCAAGACGGAAAAACCCGCCGCCGAAGAGAAGCGCGGTGAGGTCATCAGCCTCGATATGTTCCGGAAAAAATAGGGGTTTTTGGCTTTTGCTTGCCCCCAGGGGCATAATCCGCTGGACAAAAGCGCCGGCGCCCGTGTATCCACTCAACACCCCTTTCCAGCGTGACCTCGTAGCTCAGCCGGTAGAGCATCTGACTTTTAATCAGGGGGTCATGGGTTCAAATCCCATCGAGGTCACCACTTTACGCTTCGGCGCCTTCGCCTCTCCTGCCACCGGCCACAGACGCTGCACTAGCCCGATAACGCGGTCTGCCTGTTGCGTGAATTTGTCCTCAAGCAGTTTCGGTGGCATGACCTTCAATCTTAACGCCTGATGCGCAATCATGCGCTGCGCGCCATTTTCTTCGCGCAGCACAATGCGATCGGGGTGCCAGGTGAGTAGCGCCTTCGTGCCCCGCGCGTCTTCAACCAGAGCGCGCGGATGCTCGGTGCAACTACCGGCATCGATAACTAGCTTGCCTCCTGGTGTACGAGCAATATCCGGGCGATGAAAATGGCCATGAATAATGCCGTCCAACTGCGGGTTGCGGTCGGCGACGCGCGCCAAGGCTGCGCTGAGGCCAAGGCCGGTATCAAACCGCGCTCGCACGCCATGGGTGATATGGTAATCATGCGCGCCGGTCACCGCCGCCACGGCCTTATCCAGCTGCGGCAGCGCCGCATAGCCGATATCGCTGATTAGATAAAGCGCCCCCTTGCTGGTGCCGAGGACAGCATCTGCGACCTGATGGGCATGCAGCAAGCGGAAGGTGCGCCCCTGCGCGTCCTGATGATCATGCTGATATTTCACGGTAACACCGAAGAGGGTTTTGCCGGTCAGTTTGCGATGCCAGAGATTTTTTCCGTCATAGGGAATACGCCTCCCATTCAGCGCTACATCGTGATTGCCAATCAGCTTGATGGTGGGGGCATCGGCGGCCTTGCGCAAGACATGGCCGAGATATTGCCTTTGCCACGGGTTGTCCAGCCCACCGCTTTTCTGCAACTGCCGTGCCTCGATATCGATATCATCGCCCAAATAATAGTGTCGCGCCGCACGTGTTTGCTCCAGCATCTGGCAGGTCGCTTGTGCGGAAAATCCCTTGGTCGAAAGATGCGTATCGGTCAGAAACATCGCGGCGAAAGCGAGCTGCGTCTTGCCCTGCTGGTCGGTCACGGTTTGCAGTTGAAAGGCGGGCGCGACCGCGTTGGCCGAGCGCGCAAAAACGCTCGCGCGCGCCGCCGCCCAGTTCTGCAATCCCCGTCTTATCCGCTCCACAAGCCCCTCGCCGCTGATTAAGCCACGAGATTACGCCAAATCGGCTGAAAGCAAAAAACACGCATTTGCATTAACTATGCTGCTAATTCCGGTCATCCATCTTGAGTGCGGCGATGAAGGCGGACTGCGGGATTTCGACCTCACCGAACTGGCGCATCCGCTTTTTGCCTTCTTTCTGCTTATCGAGCAGTTTGCGCTTACGGCTGATATCGCCGCCGTAGCACTTCGCCGTGACATCCTTGCGGAGTGCTGAAATAGTCTCGCGCGCGATGATCTTGCCGCCAATCGCCGCCTGCACCGCAATTTTAAACAGCTGTTGCGGAATGAGTTCCTTGAGCTTCTCACACAGCGCGCGTCCGCGCTTCTCCGCCGCCGCGCGATGCACGATGATGCCCAACGCATCGACTGGGTCGGCATTGACCATGATGGAGAGGTTGACCAAATCGCCATCGCGGTAACTATCGAGCGAATAGTCGAAGCTGGCGTAGCCGCGGCTGATGGATTTCAGCCGGTCATAGAAATCGAATACCACCTCGTTGAGCGGCAGCTTATAGACCAGCATGGCGCGCGAGCCGACATAGGTCAGCTCTACCTGCTCGCCGCGCCGGTCATTGCAAAGCTGCAGGATGCTGCCGAGATATTCGTCCGGCGAGAAAATCGTGGCTTTAATCCACGGCTCTTCCATGCGGTCGATCCGCACCACATCCGGCATATCAGCGGGGTTATGCAGCTCCTTCATCTCGCCGTTGGTGAGATGAACGCGATAAATGACCGATGGCGCAGTGGTGATGAGATTGAGGTTAAACTCACGCTCCAGCCGCTCCTGAATAATTTCCAAATGCAGCAGGCCGAGGAAACCGCAGCGGAAGCCGAAGCCCAGCGCCGCCGAACTCTCTGCCTCAAACTTGAAGCTGGCATCATTGAGCGCCAGCTTGCCGAGCGACTCGCGCAAATGCTCAAACTCCGCCGCATCTGTCGGGAACAGGCCGCAGAACACCACGGGCACGGAGGGCTTGAAGCCCGGCAACGGCGCTGCCGCCAAGCGGCGCTCTTCCGTAATCGTATCACCAACCTTCGTGTCGCTAATCTGCTTGATGCCGGCGGTGACAAAGCCCATTTCGCCGGGGCCTAGCTCATCGACCTCAATCTTCTTCGGGGAGAAAATGCCGACGCGGTCAACATCGCGCGTCGCCGCCGTCTGCATAAAGCGCACCTTCATGCCCTTGCGAATAACGCCATCAACCACGCGCACTAGCACGACGACGCCAAGATAAGCATCATACCAGCTATCGACCAGCAGCGCCTTCAGCGGCGCGGCGCGGTCGCCCTTTGGGGGCGGCAGGCGCGTGACAATCGCTTCCAGCACATCGTCGATGCCCAGGCCGGTTTTGGCCGAGGCCAGAACGGCATCGCTGGCATCGATACCAATGACGTCCTCGATTTGCTTACGTACGCGGTCGGGCTCGGCCGCTGGCAAATCGACCTTGTTCAACACCGGCACGATTTCATGATGATTATCGATGGCCTGATAGACATTGGCCAGCGTCTGTGCTTCCACGCCCTGCGAGGCATCGACCACCAGAATGGAGCCTTCACAGGCCGCCAGCGAGCGGCTGACTTCATAGGCGAAGTCCACATGCCCCGGCGTATCCATCAGGTTGAGCTGATAGGTCCCGCCATTGCGGGCTTTATAGGCCAGACGCACGGTCTGCGCCTTGATGGTGATGCCGCGTTCGCGCTCGATATCCATATTGTCGAGCATTTGCGCTTTCATATCGCGCAATTCGACTGCGCCGCAGCGCTCAATGAGCCTATCAGCCAGCGTGGACTTGCCATGATCGATATGCGCGATGATGGAGAAATTACGGATGTGAGATTGATCGGTCATATACCTAACGATTAAACAAGATTTTTAAGAACGGCATCGCCCATCTGTTGGGTGGTGAGCACGGGTTGGCCGGGCGTGGCGATATCCGCGGTGCGCGCACCACTGGCCAGCACCTTGGCGACCGCGCTGCCGACCAAATCGGCAAGCGCAAAATTGCCGAGCGAGTAGCGCAGCCACATCTCGACACACAAAATGGCGGCGAGAGGGTTAGCCTTGTCCTGCCCTGCAATATCCGGTGCGGAACCATGCACCGGCTCATAGAGCGCCGCGCGCTCGCCGCCCACCGCCGCACCCAGAGAAGCCGAAGGCAACATGCCGATGGAACCGGTGAGCATCGAGGCTTCGTCGGAGAGAATATCGCCGAAGAGATTATCCGTAAGAATGACATCGAACTGCTTTGGCGTACGGCAGAGCTGCATCGCGCAATTATCGACATACATATGCGACAGCGCGATATCGCTGTAATCCTTAGTGTGCAGCGCCGTGACGACCTCGCGCCACACCACGCTGCTCTCCATCACATTCGCTTTATCGACCGAGCATAGCTTTTTGCCGCGCGCGCGCGCCAGCTCAAACGCCACGCGCGCGACGCGCTCAATCTCGTTCGAGCTATAGGCCTGCGTATTGAAGCCTCGCTTCTGCCCATCCGCCAGCGTCTCGATACCGCGGGGCTGACCGAAATAAACCCCGCCGACCAGTTCACGGACAATCATCACATCCAGACCGCGCACATACTCGGCCTTCAGGCTAGAGGCATCGACGAGCGCGTCAAACACCACGGCGGGACGCAGATTGGCGAAGAGCGCCAGCGCCTTGCGGATGCCGAGCAGACCGGCTTCCGGCCGCTTGTCATAAGCGACATTCGCCCATTTCGGCCCGCCGACCGCGCCGAGGAACACCGCGTCTGCGGCTTTGGCAGCGGCAATCGTCGCATCCGTGAGCGGGACGCCATGCGCGTCAATCGCCGCGCCGCCGATAACATCTTCCTTGATGCTCAGCGTCAGGCCTTTATGCGCGCCAAGCCATTCCAGCACGCGGCGCGCCTGTTGCATCACTTCGGGGCCGATGCCATCACCGGCGAGAAAAAGCAGATTAAGCATAGTGTTCTCTCAGGATTGCGCGAGCCAGGGTTGCGCGGCGCGCTGTTGTTGTTCGTAGCCGCCAATGGCGGAGGCGTGCTTGAGCGTCAGACCGATATCATCAAGCCCATTCAACAGACAATCGCGGCGGAAGGGATCGATGGTGAAGCGGAAGCTGATATTTTCGGGATAGGCGGAGACAATCTGCTCTTGCAAATCAACCGTTAGCTGCTTGCCCTGCTGCGCCAGCGCCGTGAGCTGGTCAATCTGCTCCTGCGGCAGCACCACCGGCAGAATGCCGTTTTTGAAGCAGTTGCCGTGAAAAATATCGGCAAAGCTCGGCGCGATGACGCAACGAATACCGAAATCGAGCAGCGCCCAAGGCGCGTGCTCGCGCGATGAGCCGCAGCCGAAATTCGCGCCCGCCAGCAAAATCTGCGCCCGGCGATAGGCGGGCTGATTGAGCACGAAATCCGGGCGCTCCGCGCCTTCCGGCGTGAAGCGC
This sequence comes from Alphaproteobacteria bacterium, assembly GCA_017996055.1. Lineage (GTDB taxonomy): Bacteria > Pseudomonadota > Alphaproteobacteria > UBA9219 > RFNS01 > JAGOHT01. The sequence continues at coordinate 577 of JAGOHT010000067.1, read as the reverse complement.
ATATCGTTGAACACACACTTGCCCAGACCGGTGCGCGCGATGGTCTTCAAAAACTGCTTCGGGATAATCATGTCCGTATCGACATTGACCAAAGGCAGTGGTGCCGCCACGGCGGTGAGCTTGGTGAAAGGTTGCATCAGCTCTTGCCCCCGTTCTTGATTTTATCGACCTGCTCATTGACGATTTTGCGGAAGACCAGCGGGTCATCGATATTATCGACCGGCGAGAAAGTCTGGCCACTGCCACGCACAATGATGGTGCCGCTGCTGGTCAGGCGCTGCATGATGCTCTGCTCGACCGAGATGCTGTCAATCTTCTCCAGAAACTGCTCCACCGTCTCGCGGGTGATGAAGCCGACCTTGAGGATCAGCCGCTTGTTGGTCACCGCGATTTCCGTGGACATCTGCTTGATGGAGCAAACCGCCAACCCCAGCAGCAGCGTTACCGCCCCCAAAATCCAGAATACGAAGCCAAGTTGGCCGGCCGTGAAGCCAACGGCGACGAGGAAGCCGCTCATCAGAATAAACGGCACATAAATGATGTTGGAGACGCGCGCCGAATGCACGACCTGCTCACC
>JAGOHT010000217.1 GCA_017996055.1 Alphaproteobacteria bacterium | reverse complement strand
CGGTAGCGCTGAGTGACGGCTATGTCGTCATTACGCCACCCGAAGACTGGCTGACGGTGCCGGGCAGCAAGCAGGAGCGCTCGGCATGACCCACGCCGCGCAACCTTGGCAGGTCACGGTGCTGACCCTATTCCCGGAAATGTTTCCGGGACCGTTGGGGCACAGCATCATCGGCAAGGCGCTCGCTGAACGCCGCTGGCAGATTGACGCTGTCAATATTCGCGATTTCACCACCGACAACTATCAAAGCGTCGATGACACGCCTTATGGCGGCGGCGCGGGTATGGTGATGCGGCCAGATATCGTCGCGGCCGCTTTGCAGGGCGCAACCGCGCGCCACGGCAAGGCGGAGCGGCGGATATATCTCTCGCCGCGCGGCAAGCCCTTTGACCAGAAACTGGCCAAAGAACTAGCAGCGACGCCATCTTTGCTGTTGCTCTGTGGCCGGTTTGAGGGAGTCGATCAGCGCGTGATTGATGAGGAAGGGCTAGAGGAAGTCAGTCTCGGCGATTTCGTCCTCGCGGGCGGCGAACTGGCGGCGATGGCCGTGATGGAAGCCTGTGTCCGGCTGCTGCCTGGCGTATTAGGCAATGCCGCTACTGTTGATGAAGAGAGCTTTGAAGCGGGGCTACTGGAATATCCGCATTATACGCGTCCGGCGCAGTGGGAAGGTCGGGCTGTACCCGACATTCTGCTGTCTGGGCACCACGCCAATATTCATGCCTGGCGAAGAGGGGAGGCCGAGCGTTTGACTCGTGCGCGCCGTCCCGATTTGTGGCATGTCTATCAACAACAACCCAACACCATGATGACAAAGGAGAAATAATCATGAACCTGTTACAGAAAATCGAGAAGGAGCATCAGGACAAGATGGCGGCGAACGCCAAGCTGCCGGTGTTCAGCGTCGGCGACCTGGTGAAGGTCAATGTGAAGGTCGTTGAAGGCACGCGCGAGCGCATTCAGGCCTATGAAGGCGTCTGCGTAGCCCGTCGTAATGCTGGAATCAACTCGTCCTTCACCGTGCGCAAGATTTCGTATGGCGAAGGCGTGGAACGCGTGTTCCCGCTTTACAGCCCGCGCGTTGAATCCGTTGTGCTGGTGCGTCGTGGCGAAGTCCGTCGCGCCAAGCTGTATTATCTGCGCGACCGTCGCGGCAAATCGGCGCGTATTGCCGAACGCACGACCGGTCACGGTTTCGGTGAGACTGAAGCCGCGAAGTGAGGGCTGAGAAAGTGAGCAAGGCTGTCAATCAATGACAGTTCGGTCACGAGCGGTTGCGTCAAGACGGTTGTTCGCCGCAAGAATGTTAGAAAAACATTCGGTAGCATCGCGGTAAATAACCGTCGCAGGCGTAGAGCGAGTGAAGAGAAAAAGCATTGCAACGCAGAGCGACCACACCAATGACTCCTCGCACGCTCTATGACAAAATCTGGGACGCGCACGTCGTGCGGCAGGAGCCTGATGGCACCGTGCTGCTCTATATCGACCGCCATCTCGTGCATGAGGTGACCAGCCCGCAGGCTTTCGAAGGCTTGCGGCTGGCCGGTCGGCAGGTGCGGCGGCGCGATGCGACGTTGGCGGTGGTAGACCACAATGTCCCGACCGATAGCGCGCGTAAGCTGGGTATCCGTGATGCGGAGTCGCGGTTGCAGGTTGAGACACTGGCTAAGAATGTTGCTGAATTTGGTATCACCTATTTTGACATGAACGATATCCGCCAGGGTATCGTCCACATCATCGGGCCGGAGCAGGGCTTCACCTTGCCTGGCACGACGATTGTCTGCGGTGACAGCCACACCTCAACGCATGGCGCGTTCGGCGCGCTGGCGTTTGGCATCGGCACATCGGAAGTCGAGCATGTGCTGGCGACGCAAACGCTGCTGCTCAAGCGCGCAAAAAATATGCGCGTGACTGTGGAGGGGGCGATTGGCCCCGGCGTTACCGCGAAAGATATCGTGCTCGCCATTATTGGTCGCATCGGCACCGCGGGCGGCACCGGCCATGTCATCGAATTCGCTGGTTCTGCAATCCGCGCGCTGAGCATGGAAGGCCGGATGACGGTCTGTAACATGGCGATTGAGGGCGGCGCGCGCTCCGGTCTGGTCGCGCCAGATGAAATCACCTTCTCCTATCTCAAGGGGCGCCCTTATGCGCCGACGGGGGCGACCTGGGAACAGGCGGTAGCGGCATGGCGGCAGCTCCCGACCGATACGGGCGCTAAATTCGCTAAGGAAGAATTTCTAGATGCTACGAGCATCGCGCCGCATGTCACCTGGGGCACGTCGCCGGAAGATGTGTTGCCGATTACATCTATGGTGCCGAACCCCGCCGATATCGCGGACGAAGCCAAGCGCACGGCGATGGAGCGCGCGCTTGCCTATATGGGCTTGCAGCCCGGCACGCGGCTGGCGGATGTGCCGGTTGATAAGGTGTTCATCGGCTCCTGCACCAACGGGCGGATTGAAGATCTACGTGCGGCAGCCGCCATCGCCAAGGGACGCAAAGTTGCCGCCAATGTACATGCGCTCATCGTGCCCGGCTCAGGCCTCGTAAAGCAGCAGGCGGAAGCAGAGGGTCTGGCGGCGATTTTCCAAGAAGCCGGCTTTGATTGGCGCGAACCTGGCTGCTCCATGTGCCTCGCCATGAATGAAGACCGGTTGCAGCCCGGCGAACGCTGCGCCGCCACCTCCAACCGCAATTTTGAAGGCCGCCAGGGGCGTGGTGGACGCACGCATCTATGCAGCCCCGCCATGGCAGCCGCCGCCGCCATCACCGGCAAACTGACGGATGTACGCACACTCTAAGTTTTTCTTTCAACCGCAGAGGAGCTGACAATGGGAACTTATGTCGAGAATAACCTTCTGCCGGGTGAGCAGGTCGTGCA
>JAGOHT010000216.1 GCA_017996055.1 Alphaproteobacteria bacterium | reverse complement strand
CCGAGGTTCCGGTGAAAATTGACCTCAGCGTCCTGCCGGTCGCGGGTGCGACGGAAGCGCCCACGCCGATTAAGCCAAAAAATTGAGGCTTTGCGGCGGGCGTGCATTCCGCTAGATTGCCACACTATTCGCTAAGCCAGCTTCGCCTGGCTGCGGATGGTCACATTGCCGTCGGGCGTTGGGGTGGCGGTAACGGCCGTCATCTGCGCCTTTGAGGTTGGATAGAGAGATGCAAACGAAAAAAGTCGCTGCCACCGCAAATGTCGGTGAAATGGATATTAACGCGATTATGGCGCGGATTCCGCATCGCTACCCGATGCTGATGATTGACCGGGTCATCGATATCGTGCCGGGCGTCAGCGCCACGGGAATCAAGAATGTCACGGCCAATGAACCGTTTTTTCAGGGGCATTTTCCGAGTCGCCCGATTATGCCTGGTGTGCTGATTGTCGAGGCGATGGCGCAGACGGCGGGCACCGTGGTCGTCGATTATATGCTCGGCACCAATGGCTCGAATGACCTGGTTTATTTCATGACGATTGAGAATGCGCGTTTCCGCCATCCGGTGGTACCCGGCGATACGCTGCAATTGCGGGTCAAGAAGCTCCGCGAGCGTGGCAATGTCTGGCGCTTTAGCGGCGAGGCCTATGTTGGTGACCTGCTATGCGCCGAGGCCACCTACACTGCCATGCTGGTGCGTGGTGAAGCAGCGATGGGCGCGGCACCGGGGGCGGCATGAGCGCTGCCGCCATCCACCCGACAGCGCTGGTCGATGCCGCTGCGCGCTTGGGGCAAAATGTCAGCATTGGCCCTTATTGCGTGGTGGGTCCCCATGTCGTGTTGGGCGATGGTGTGCAGTTGGTCGCGCATGTGTTCATCGATGGCCGCACGGAAATTGGCGCGGGCAGCGTGGTGTACCCCTTCGCCTCGATAGGCGCGCGGCCGCAGGATAAGAAATATCACGGCGAACCTTCGCAGCTGATCATTGGCCGCAACAATCAAATCCGCGAACATGTGACCATGAACCCCGGCACCGAGGGCGGCGGCATGGTGACGCGTGTCGGCGATGATTGTCTGTTCATGGTGGCCGCGCATATCGCGCATGATTGCCAGGTTGGGAATAGCGTCATCCTGGCCAATAACGCGACGCTGGCTGGTCATGTCGTGGTTGGAGATTTTGCCATCATTGGAGGACTCTCTGCCGTGCATCAGTTCGTGCGTATCGGCGCGCACGCGATGATCGGCGGCATGTCCGGTGTCGAGAGCGATGTCATCCCCTACGGCACGGTGAAGGGCGAGCGCGCTCATCTTGCTGGCCTCAATACCGTGGGCATGGAACGGCGCGGTTTCGGCAAGGATCAAATCCGTGAATTACGCACGGCCTATCGCATGTTGTTCGCGCCGGAAGGCACGATGGCTGAACGTCTTGATGAAGTGACCCGCCTTTATGACGGTCAGCCTTTGGTTGGTGAGGTGCTCGATTTCATTCGCGCCAAGACAAGCCGCTCGCTCTGTCAGCCCGAACCCATCGAACAATAAGATGTTGCAGCAAGCGCCGCAGGCGCAGAGCGCGTGATGATGATCCCGTTTCACCTCTCAGCCCGGCGTCAGCCATGACAACGCAGGCACCCAAGCTGGGTATTTTGGCGGGTGGGGGCAGCGCACCACAGCGGGTGCTCGAGATGGTGCTGCAAGCAGGTCGCTCTTTTACTCTCATTGGCTTGGAAGGTCAGGCTGACCCGTCGCTGGGCGACGGCCTACCATGTCATTGGCTGCCCTTAGGGGCGGGCGCACGCCTGGTCGAACTGCTTCGTAATGAAGCGGTTGAAGAAGTCGTCTTTATCGGTCGAGTGCGGCGACCGTCGCTTTTCGAGTTGCGGCCGGATGGCTACACCATGCAAAAGCTGCTCAAAATCGGCTTTAACATGCTCGGCGATGATGGTCTGTTGCGCGGCGTAGAGAAGATCTTTGCCGATGAGGGATTTCGCGTCGTCGGAGTGCAGGATATCTTCACCCAGTTCCTGACTCCGGCCGGACAGCTTGGGGCGGTCGCGCCTTCCGCCCAAGATAAAGCCGATATGCAGCGCGCGGCGCAGATTGCGCGCCAGCTTGGCAGCGCCGATGTTGGGCAGGCGGTGATTGTGCAGCAGGGGTTGGTGCTAGGGCTCGAAGCGATTGAAGGCACTGACGCGCTAATTGCGCGCGCGGGCGGCTTGAAGCGAGCCGGTGGTGGCGGTGTACTCGTCAAAATGTGCAAGCCGCAGCAGGATAGGCGGCTCGATTTGCCGACCATTGGTCTGGCGACCATGCAAGCCGTGCAGGCGGCTGGATTGGCCGGGATTGCCGCCGAAGCGGGCAACAGCTTGTTTTTTGACCGCGAAGCCGCGTTGGCTGCCGCCGATGCGGCTGGGCTTTTTGTTTGTGGTTATGCCGATGGGGCAGCCTCATGAGCTCACCGGTCATCTTTCTGATAGCTGGGGAGCCATCCGGCGATTTGCTGGGTGCGCGGCTGATGGCAGCGTTACGCCGCCTGGGGCCTCCGGATTTGCGCTTTGCTGGCATCGGTGGCGAGAGGATGGTCGCGGAAGGGCTGGAGCCGTTCTTTCCGCAAAAAGAGCTGGCGCATTTCGGTCTCTTTGAATTGCTGCGTCATATTCCGCATATCTTGAAGCGTATTCGGCAGACGATTGCCGAGGTGAAGCGCTTGCATCCGGCGGCTCTGGTGACCATCGATGCGCCGGATTTTTCGTTGCGCGTCGCGAAAGCATTAAAGGGGGAGGGGATACCGCTCATCCATTATGTTGCGCCGACGGTGTGGGCCTGGCGCCCGAAGCGCGCACAGAAAATTGCTGGTTTCCTTGACCATCTGCTCACCTTGCTGCCTTTCGAGCCGCCTTATTTC
>JAGOHT010000215.1 GCA_017996055.1 Alphaproteobacteria bacterium | reverse complement strand
CTCTGCATCAAACTAAGGGAGGTTAGTGATGAGTGGAGAAAATTTGGTAGGGCGTCAGCAGTTGGCGCAAAGTGCTGTTGCTCCGGGCGTGAATGTGACCGTCACGGGTGTGCGTCCGGAAGATGGCAAGACCATCGCTCGTGTAGAACCGGCTCGTCCTCAATTGCAGCAAACGGGTGGTCAGCCTGTAACGTCGCAATCGCTTCAGCAGGGCTAATCGGGTTTGGAACTGCTGGCGCATCCGTGATGGACTTGATGTCAGCAGCAACAGGCAAGACCGCTGTTCTGACTGGTCTGGCTGCAGAAATGAGAGCCCTGGACAACAAGGGCGATAAGACAAAATTTGTTTCTGTTTGTGCCGCGTCCGATCCACATCGGGCGCGGCTTTTTCTTGGCCAAATACTGGCTGCTGGCGTGAATCGTTGTCTAAGCTTTGGTCTCGCTGGCGGCTTGGCACCTGATTTACCTGCGGGAAGTATTGTTGTCGGTTCACGGGTCGTCAGCGCACATGGGCGTTATGAATGCGACTCCGCCTGGGTGAGGCAGCTTGCTACAGCGTTGCCCGGTGCCCATGTTGGGGATATCTGGGGGCAGGAGACAATTTTGGCGTCGCCAGGGCTGAAACAGGCCATCTATCACGGCACGCATTGTCTAGTCTGCGATATGGAATCACAAGTGGTGGGGGGCATGGCTGAAGCGGCCGGTTTGCCGTTCGTGGCGCTGCGTGTGGTTTGTGATCCTGCGGATTTTGCGCTACCACCTGCCGCCTTGCTGCCCCTGCATACAGATGGCACACCGAATTTACCGGCGATCCTAGGTGACCTATGGCGTCATCCACGCCAGCTCCCCGCGCTGCTCACCTTAGCGCAGCATAATCGCCGTGCGCTCAAGGCGCTTGCCCAGGCGGCTGCAGTGCTCTGTTAAAGCTACCGACAATAGATATTGGCCAGGGTGGTGATAATCTGTGCCACGGCGGGCGATGCAACTCGGTAATAAACAGCCTGTCCTGCGCGGCGACGCTTGACCAGCTTCTCCGCGCGCATTTTGGTGAGAAACTGTGCGACCTGTGATTGGCTGGCACGTGCCGACTCTGCCGCCACGAGGGCGCTGGCGCTCATCTCGCCGTGATGGAGGAGATTGCAGAGCATCGACAGACGCACCGGGTGCGCCAGAAGTTTCAAGAACGCGCTCGCTTTGGTGAGGGTCGCGGGTTTGGGACGGGTGAACGGCATGGGCTGCGACATTTTACCTCAGAGCGCTGCTGCCATAAAAAGCGACGGCAGGGGCTTGTAAATTAATTATATAAGTATAATTTATGAAAACGTAATGACAAAAGCAAGTCTTTCGCTTTGTTGTGCCACCAATTGGGAGATGTTAATGACCTGGGTTCAGAGTATTTCCGCCGAGCAGCTCAAGCAGCGCGGCAATGATGGCGGGGTAATTCTCGATGTGCGCACGGCGATGGAGCATGGCGAAAAGCGTCTGGTTTGCGCCCATGCGCATGTGCCGCTCGATACGCTCGACCCTGCGACCTTCATGCGTGAGCGTAATCTCAGTGAGGCTGCGCCTGTCTATATTCTGTGTCGCAGCGGCACGCGAGCGCGTCAGGCGGCGGACAAGTTCGTCGCGGCTGGTTTTAAGAACGTCTTCGTCATCAGCGGCGGCATTGTAGCTTGTGCAGAATTTGGCCAAGAGGTTGAAGGGACGCAGGTAACAGCTGAAGCAGAGAAAAGGGCTGCGGAGGCAGCGGCTGCGCCAGCAGCCAATATGAAAGGATTGGCTGCGTTGCCACTGGAACAACAGGTGCGCGTGGTCGCCGGCGCCGTAGCCGCGCTTGGTGCGCTCCTAGGGATGACTTCGAGTAGTGTCTTCACCATCATTCCTTTTGCTGTTGGCTGTGGGTTGCTTTATTCCGGCTTGACCGGCGATTGCCGCCTTGCATTGCTATTGACGAAAGCGCCGTGGAATCAGCAAGGTGGCCATTGCAGCAAGCCAGCCTGCTGTGGTGGCAAGAGCGAGTCGGAAGCGGGTCATGGTTAGGCCGTCGGTCGAAGGGTTTTACGACAGTGTGACGGCGACCTGGTCGTACGTTGTCTGGGAGGCGGGAAGCACCGACAAACGCTGCGCGATTATCGATAGCGTTCTGGATTTCGATATTTTCAGTGGACGCACCGCATTCGCTTCGGCGGACAAAATCGTTGCCTTCGTGCAAGCGCAAGGGCTGGCGGTGCAGTGGCATCTCGAGACGCATATTCATGCCGATCATTTGACGGCGGCGCACTATCTCAAGCAAAAACTGGGCGGGAAGACGGGCATTAGCCGCCACATCCTGTCGGTGCTCAAAACCTGGGCACCGATTCTGCAGAACGAAGCCGACACACCGCAGGATGGTAGCGCGTTTGACCATCTGTTCGCAGATGATGAAGTGTTTTCTATCGGTGCGTTATCGGCGAAAATCATCCATACGCCAGGACACACGCCAGCGGATACGACTTGTCTTGTCGGCGATGCCGCGTTTGTCGGCGACGCGCTGTTTCTGCCCGATAATGGCAGTGGACGCTGCGATTTCCCCGGTGGCGATGCGGGGCAATCCTACGACTCCATTCGCAAATTGCTGGCATTGCCCGATGCGACGCGGATTTTCGTCGGCCATGACTATCCCGAAGGCCGCGATGCACAGGCGATGGCAACAGTTGCCGAACAGAAGGCCAAAAATATCCGTGTGCATGACGGTATTTCGCGCAATGCATATGTTAGTAAGCGCCGACATGACGACGAAAACAAGCCAGTGCCAAAGCTATTGTTACCGTCACTACAAGTTAATTTGCGGGCAGGTGGCTTTGGTACTGCGGTCGATGGCCGCCATTTCCTCAAACTGCCGCTTGATGCGCTTTAGATTTTACAACAAGGGTGATGAAGATGG
>JAGOHT010000066.1 GCA_017996055.1 Alphaproteobacteria bacterium | reverse complement strand
CGTACAGATAAATTGCCGCCTGTAGCGGGGACCCACCCACGCGAGTCGAGTAAGATTCCAGCTCGAATGATATCTTGTTGCGCTTTTTCAAAGTCAATTCTCATTTGATGGAAACCCCTTAACTTCGCGTACGGCGCACAGGTTGCCCGCCCAAAACCTGACGCAACAGGTCACTTGCCAATTGGAGCGTTTCCGGCTTCTTGCAGTAACAGAAGCGGATTTTTGTGCTGCCATCCTCTTTGCGACAGTAGAAGCTGCTGCCAGGCACAGTCGCTACGCCAATCTCTTTGATCATCCAATGAGCAAAGGCGACGTCATTGTCGTGCCCCGTACGCTGCATCAGTGCCTTGGCATCAGTCATCAGATAGTAAGCCCCCTGCGGCTTATAGACTTCAAACCCAAGCTCTTGCAGAACAGGCATCAGGATATCGCGCTTATCAGTGTAGATTTGAGCCAATTCCGAATAATAGCTATCAGGATACTGCAACGCGAATGCAGCACCTTCTTGCAATGGCGCAGCGGCACCGACGGTGAGAAAATCATGGACTTTACGAATAGCAGCGGTCGCTTCTGGTGGAGCGACAAGCCAGCCAATACGCCACCCCGTCGCGCTGTATGTCTTTGAGACACCCGTAATCGTAACAGTACGCTCCGCCATTCCAGAGATATCGGCCATACGGATATGTGATCCATGATAGACGATATGCTCGTAAATTTCATCGGTGATGGCAACGACATCCCATTTTTGACATAGCCCGGCAATGTATTCCAACTCTTGGCGACTAAACACCTTCCCAGTCGGATTGCCCGGATTGCAGATGATAATGGCACGGGTCTTATTCGTGAACGCTGCGGCCAACTCTTCAGGGTCGAAGTACCAGTCGGGCTCACGCAGCCTTACAAAACGCGGTGTAGCCCCAGAAAGGATCGCATCGGGCCCATAGTTTTCGTAATAGGGCTCGAAGATGATTACTTCATCGCCGGGATCAACCAACGCCAGCATCGCCGCCATCATGGCTTCAGTAGTCCCACAAGTTACCGTAATCTCGCGTTCAGGGTCGGGGCGCAAGCCATAGTGGCGTTCCGTCTTGGCAGCAATCGCGTTGCGTAGATTTTTTGTGCCCCAGGTAATCGCGTACTGGTTATGATTTTCGCGAATAGCCTGACAAGCCGCTTCTTTCATCGACTCCGGTGCCGGAAAATCAGGAAACCCTTGAGCGAGGTTCGCTCCCGGCAGATTACCCCGCGATTGATATATTCGGGTCATTTCCCGAATAACGGATTCATTAAAAACTGAAGCTTTTTGCGAAGCGCGAATACCCATCTGACACCTTCCTATAAATTAACAAGGTGAAAAGACAGTAAGGCAGAAAAGAGTGGCAATGCAATGGGTTGCCGAATAACACCCTCTGGAATGTATTTCAGAAGTAAACGGCGAAAGCATTTTAGGCAAAATGCACAAGCAGCCCATGCGTAAGTCCGTTTTGAGTATCTTATACGGTCATTTCCAGAATGGATCGCCCGCTCTGTACAAGCACCGCCTCAGTGCTCTAGAGTTGGCGCGCCCTAGTGGATTCGAACCACTGACCTGATGCTTAGAAGGCATCTGCTCTATCCAACTGAGCTAAGGGCGCGCTGGGTGGAAAGCAGTATTATAATCGTGGAATTGGCAAAGGATTAGTTACTTTTGCGCCGCGGAGAGTTTTTCCTCATCCTGCGGGCGCACGGTACGGAAATTATCCAGGTAATTACGTGGCTTAATCTGGCGCTCCTGCGGCACCTCCACCTCGTAATCCCAACCCTGCTTCATGGCAAATGCCACTGCCTCTTTCGCTGTGCTGAAGCGCAGCGCGCTCTGCAACTCGGAGAGCGTATCACCCGCCGAGACCCAGCCCATCAAAGGCTCCGGCGCTCTAGCGGTCGCCAGAAGCGGCTGAATGAGCCATTTCTCACTCTTACCGCGCCCGGATTGCATGGCCGACTTGGCTGGCTGGAGAATGCGTACGCTGATCGCCATTGTCGCTTTCCTCGTCAATCTATGAGACATGGTCGGGGAGACAGGATTCGAACCTGCGGCCCTCTGGTCCCAAACCAGATGCGCTACCAGACTGCGCTACTCCCCGGGGAACATGCCTCGGAGGCTTGATAGCGCATCGCCAAGCCTGCTGGCAAGCAATACCCGTCAGCTTATTGAAAATCCTTATAAAGCAACTTATCGCCGACCTTGATATCCCAGCGCTCTGCCAACCCGCCCTGAATCTCCAAAACCGCCTTGGTCGGGCGGAACGAGGAGATGTAGCTCTCTGAGCCAGGTTCGGCCTCCGCTGCGATGCGGATAATCGTGCCCTCGACATCGATAAACAGTATATCGAGCGGCATCAGGGTGTCTTTCATCCAGAAATGCAGCGGCTGCGGCTGGTTCATGACAAACAGCATACCATCCGTCCCCGGCAGCTCTTTCAACTTCATCAGCCCAAAGGCCAGCTCATCGGGGGTGCGGGCGATTTCCAGCCACAGGCGCTGACGGTGCCCCGCCTGGCCCTTGACCGTCACTCCATCGCGCACAAAAACCGGCCGCTGCGCTGGCGGCGGGTGAATCCTCCCCTCGGCGGCCTCCCCCGTCCAGGCAAAAAACAGGACGAACCCGATAACCACTATGCGGCAAAAAAAGCGCAATACCGACCCCGCAACGTCAAAAACCGCTAAGGAAACACGCGATAGGCACTTCATGCCAAGAAAACAATCTGTTATCATCGGAATCGCATATCTGAAAAGGGGTAATCATGCGGCGCAACCTAATCCTCTGTACACTCAGTCTCTGTTTTGTCGTCGTCGCCGCCCAGCCAGTTTTAGCCCAAGATGTCCTGGTGCTGCCCAAACAGGATCCCACGCCACAGCCTCAAACGACGGTCCCGCCTTCAGGCCAGAAAAACCCAGATGACAAAAAACCAGACACAGGGACATTCTGGGGCAATCTTTTCCCAGGCACGAAGCCACTGCCAAAAGATGCTAAACCGAAGCCCGCGCCTACAAATCCAACTATCGTTGCACCTCCCGGAACCGGAAAGGGCAAGGATAAGGACAAACAGAAGGTTGAGATTCCACCGCTCCCTAAAGATGTTGAGGCCGCCGCCGCCAAGACCCGCGATTCAATAAATAGTATGCTTGACAGCCTGCGTAACCAGCCAACACAAGTTTTCGAGCAGCCTGAATATCTGCCGAGTCCAGACAAAGATGACCGCGTCTATGAGAAACCCCTGGCAGTTTCTATTGAAAGCCTCAAATTCAGGGAAGACGACTTGAAGAATGCCGCGGCCGGAACACCCTATACCGCTAAAGATATTCTTGAAAACTGCCAGCCACGCATTACTGGCACTGTTATTGGACAAAACAATAGTGCCGAATTGCTTGATGTGCGTGGCACGAAAGTGACAAGCAAGACTGGGTTCAAAGGATCCATCCAAAATATCCCCCTGATTCTTGGGCTTGGCTGCAAGCTTGAGCGCCCCCCAAACAACAAAGGCATTACCATCAAGATGGGGGAATATTATGTTTTCGGAGTTGCACAAGGCGTGTGCCTACCCCCTGATAACCACGGTGTCACCAGCCTAAGCATTGCTTATAACGAGGGCGTGTTTAACTGTAAGTATAAGTAATGGTTTAAATTTTCTGTTTTTTCGACCCGCCGAAAGCATTTTTTACTTTCAGGGAAATCGCTTAGTCTCAATTGAGAAAGTTTTTTGGAGAATCTGATGTCATCCCAACACAGCCTTGGCTATTTCGATTTGAACCCACGCCCTGCAACTCCAGCACAGAAGATGTGGCGCAGGGCTGGTGCTGCCGTAACGGGCCTAGCTGTGGTTGGTACAGTTGCTGCTGCTGTTATTATTCCCAGCATAAAACAAAGCAATGCTAATTTGGCTGCTTACAGGAAATCACCGGTCATCATGACATGTAACGATCCATTGACACGCACTCAGGTGCCAATCCGCCAAGCCGACTTAAAAGCAATTCCAAATATTGCCGCTCAAGTTAAAAGAAGCCTTGTTTGTAAGTAGTGAATAAAGAACTCCTCAGACTAGCTGGAGAACACTATGTCCAACACGACAGGAACCATATCGGGTGATCTAAAAAGAGAAGTAAATAAACAGTATCGGTTAGCCGCCGCCGCATCACTCGCCGCTGCAGCTATGATATTTTCTCCCCTTTCCTTTGTGGGTAGGAGCAAGCCTCACAGCAATAGTCCCCAACTGCCCGCCGCTACAAATGAGTCCAATGCCACAGTGATTTGCACAGGTGGCGACAATGGTTCTATTAGGATTCTTCGTAGCCAGACGTCACGCATCGCCGCCGCCACAAGTGTCGGCTTGGTTTGCAAGTAGACCTTACACATCTACATCTTTGGCGAACTGCGCGTTTTCCTGAATAAACTGGAAGCGCAGTTCAGCCTTGCGGCCCATAAGGCTTTCAACCAAATCTTCCGTCTCTTTTGTGGTTTCAACAGCTTCGGGATCGCCCGCGCGCGGAACGATAACGCGCAACAGCGCTCGCTTTCGCGGGTCCATCGTGGTGTCACGCAACTGTGCGGGCATCATTTCACCGAGACCTTTGAAACGGCTCGTCTCAACTTTGCCACGCCCACTAAAGGTCGTTTGCAGCAACTGCTCACGGTGTGCATCATCACGCGCATAGGCGGTCTTGTCACCTTGTGAAAGGCGATAGAGCGGTGGCTGCGCGAGATAGAGTCGACCGGCGCTAATGATGCCCGGCATCTCACGATAAAAGAAGGTGAGCAAGAGCGCGGCAATATGCGCGCCGTCAACATCGGCGTCAGTCATAATAATGACACGGCCATAGCGCAGCTTGTCGAGCGCGAAGCTGCTCCCCAGGCCGCAGCCCAGTGCCAGCGCCAAATCCGCCAGCTCCTGATTGCCGCGCAGCTTCTCGGTGGTCGCGGAAGCGACGTTAAGAATCTTGCCTCGCAACGGTAAAATCGCCTGCGTATTGCGGTCACGCGCTTGTTTGGCGGAGCCGCCCGCCGAGTCACCTTCCACAAGGAACAGCTCGGTATCCTCGGAGCTGCCACTGGAGCAGTCCGCCAGCTTACCCGGCAAGCGCAGTTTGCGTGTCGCGGTCTTTCGCGCCATCTCCTTGGCTTGTGCACTGCGCGCCCGTTCTTCGGCACGGTTGATTAGCGCATCGAGCAGCGCCTTGCTGCTGGTGTTATCGCCGGTCAGCCAATGGTCGAAATGGTCCTTGATGCTCTGGTCTACCAGACGGAAGGCCTCGCTGCTCGCCAGCTTGTCTTTCGTCTGTCCCTGAAATTGCGGGTCACGCATGAACAGAGAGACCAGCACGGCAGCATCGGTAAAAGCCTCGTCACCTGAGAGCGCCGCAGCACGCCGGTTGCCGGTCAGCTCGCCATAGGCGCGCAAGCCGCGTAGCAGCGCACTCCGCAACCCCGCTTCGTGCGTGCCGCCTTGAGGAGTCGGAATCGTATTGCAATAGGAGTGGCAGAAGCCCTGACCGTCTTCAGGCCAGGCAATCGCCCATTCCAACTTGCCAGCGCCGTTTGGCAACTCGATAAGACCTGCGAAAGGTTGAGAAGTCAGCGTCGCACGCTCGGTCAGTGCACCCGCGAGATAGTCGCTGAGCCCGCCGGGGAAATGCAGTGTCGCTGTCGCCGGAATATCGCTGTCGGCCTCCAGCAGCTCTGGCGCGCATGACCAGTGAATTGCGACGCCACGGAATAAATAAGCCTTCGATCGCGCCATACGATACAGTAATGCAGGCTTGAAAGTTAGGCGTGGGCCGAAAATCTCCGTGTCGGGCTTGAAGCGCACCATCGTGCCGCGTCTGTTCACCGCACCCATTTTCTGAATCTTGGAGGTCGGCGCGCCACGGCTATAAGTCTGCTGATACAGTTCCTTGTCGCGCGCGACCTCAACCACCAGCTCTTCGGCCAGAGCATTGACGACCGAGATGCCGACACCATGCAAACCGCCTGATGTCTCATAAACCTTACCGGAGAATTTGCCACCCGAATGCAGCATGGTGAGGATAACCTCAAGCGCGCTCTTGCCCGGGTATTTCGGGTGCTCATCTACCGGAATACCGCGCCCGTTGTCGCGCACCTGCACGAAGCCATCCGCATGCAGCTCTAGCTCAATTTTGCTGGCGTGTCCCGCCACGGCTTCGTCCATCGCGTTATCAAGAACCTCGGCGACCAGATGATGCAGTGCGCGCTCATCAGTGCCGCCGATATACATGCCGGGGCGACGCCGCACGGGTTCCAGCCCTTCCAAGACCTCAATGTCCTTGGCGTGGTAAGAATCGTCCCGCTTCGCGCGTAATAAATCAGCCATTCGAATCAAATCCCTGCTTTGTCTTGAGCGGTAGGGATAGCGGAGAATGGACGGACTGAAAAGGCCATAGAAGAAAGGATTAGTGGCTTTTACGAGCAAGTTCACGGATTTGGGCAGTATCCAGCGTGAAGCGCATGCTCTTCTTATATTCTTTTTGCAAACCAAGCTTTTGGTAGAATTTCAGCGTCGCCAGGTTATCCGGATCCGCACCGATAACCATGCGCCTGACGTCTTTTTGCGTTGCATCACGCGCCGCAGCGGCCATCAGCGCACGACCAATGCCAGATTTACGATGGCTTGGCACGACATAAAGTAAATCTACCGTTCGGGTAATTCGCGCATTGACGAAGTTAAAGCGGTCATAGGTGAGAACGAAGCCACAGAGCAAACCGCTACGACGCGCAACCCAACAATCACCGAGCCTTTGTGTTCCAAGGCAATGCATGAGGAAGTCTTGCGGCTTGGCGCACGCCTGGTCACCATGATGGCGTGCCAAAGCCTGCATCAGCTTCGTAACTCCTTCAGCATCGGTATTGCGAAAGCGTCGGACTAAGATCGTTTCCACTTCAGCACCGGCTGTCTCGCGGCCTGAGTTTCATCGAGGCGGCGGCGCGGCGTATAGCGCGGTGCCTGTTGGAACTGCTCGATATCCCCCGCCTTCGCCGCCTGTGACAGGTCGCGCAGCGTGGCGATGAAGGCATCGAGTGTTTCCTTGCTCTCCGTCTCGGTCGGTTCGATCAGCAGCGCGCCATGCACCACAAGCGGGAAATACATCGTCATCGGATGATAGCCGCGGTCAAGTAACGCCTTCGCAAGATCAAGCGTCGTCACACCTGTATTAGCGAGAAAACGATCATCGAACAGCGCCTCGTGCATACAGGGGCCGTTGAACGGCGCGGACATTTCATCCTTGAGCGATGCAAGAATGTAATTAGCGTTGAGAACAGCGTCATCCGCCACCTGGCGCAAACCATCAGCCCCATGCGAAAGCATATAGGTCAGCGCACGCACAAACATGCCCATCTGACCGTGGAAAGCCTTCATGCGGCCAAAGCTTTGCGCCGCACCATCCTGCTTGTGCTCGACAAGGTGCCATGCCCCCCCACGCTGCTCAATGCGCGGCAATGGCGCGAAGGGCGCGAGACTCGCCGCCAGCACAACGGGGCCGGAGCCCGGGCCACCGCCACCATGCGGCGTTGAAAAAGTTTTGTGCAGATTGATGTGCATCGCATCGATGCCTAAATCGGCAGGACGGACGCGCCCGACAATGGCGTTGAAGTTCGCACCGTCACAGTAGAAATACGCGCCGATGTTGTGAACATCAGCGGCGATGCTGACGATATCGCGCTCGAACAGCCCGCAAGTGTTCGGGTTGGTAAGCATCAGCGCCGCCACATCCGGTCCTAGCTTGGCACGAAACGCCGCCAGATCAACACGGCCTTCAGCCGTCGCCGGAATTGGGTCAACCACGAAACCGAGCGCCGCTGCCGTCGCCGGATTGGTGCCATGCGCCGATTCCGGCACCAGCACACGCTTGCGGAGTCCCTCTCCCCGCGCTTCCAGCGCCGCCTTGATGGCAGCCATACCGCAGAATTCGCCATGCGCGCCTGCACCCGGCGTCATCGCCACACAGGGCATTCCGGTCAGTTTCATCAGCCAATCAGAGAGTTGACCGATAAGTTCCAGCGCGCCCTGCACCGTGCTTTGCGGCTGCATGGGGTGAATATCCGCAAAACCCGGCAAGCGTGCCATCTTCTCGTTCAGACGCGGATTATGCTTCATCGTGCAGGAGCCGAGCGGATAAAATGTGCTATCGATGCCGAAATTCTTTTGGCTCAGCCGCGTGAAATGCCGCACCACTTGCGGCTCGGCGAGGCCAGGCAACCCGATGGGCTGTGTGCGCAGCAGACCACCAAGCTTGTCTTGCTTCAGTGGCACATCCGGCAAATCGACGCCGCAACGGCCTTCCTGCCCTTGTTCAAATATCAGCAATTCTTCCAGCATGAGCCCGCGATTGCTGGGCTGTGCGGGGACGGACGCCTGCGTCGGGCGACCCTGATGGTTCTTCATACGCAAATCTCCCGCAAGGCTTTGACCAAGGCGTCGATATCCTGGCTTTCGTTGAGCTCCGTTGCTGCCAGTAGCAGCAGATTGGCAAGCTCCGGCTTGTCCGGATAAAAGCGCGCCACTGGCACGCCGCCCAGCAGTGGTATCTCCGCCAGCCGGTCAACCACATCCGCCGCTGGTTTGGGCAAAGCCACGGTGATCTCATTGAAGAACGAGTCGTTCAGCACCTTGCAGCCCGGGATGGTAGCGAACTTCTCGGCGAGTTCCAGCGCCCGCGCATGATTAAGCTTCGCGAGACGCTGCAGTCCCTCCTCACCTAACAAGCTCAAGTGAATCGTGAAGGCCAGCGCGCAAAGCCCAGAATTCGTGCAGATATTGCTTGTCGCCTTGTCGCGCCGAATATGCTGCTCGCGGGTTGAAAGCGTGAGCACGAAACCGCGCTTGCCTTCGGCATCAACCGTTTGGCCACACAACCGTCCCGGCAGTTGGCGGATATATTTCTCACGGCAGGTAAATAGACCAAGATAAGGCCCGCCGAAATTCAGCCCATTGCCGATGGATTGCCCCTCACCGACGACAATATCCGCCCCCATCGCACCCGGCGATTTCAGCAGCCCAAGCGCCACGACTTCACGCACCACGACGATAAGCAGCGCACCCTTAGCCTGCACGGCAGCAGCCAGGGCTGTATAATCGCGCAACCGACCAAAGAAATCGGGATAGCCCACGACAACACAGGAGGTGTTATCATCGACCAGCGCAGCTAAATCTTCCGCACCAGTCGGTTGCGGTGACATGACCGTAACGGTGAAGCCGGTCAACTCCGCCGTCGTTTGCACCACCTCGATATCATGCGGATGAAGGCTGCCGGAGAGCACGGCACGGCTACGTTTGGTCACACGACCGGCCATCATCACCGCTTCGGCACAGGCGGTTGCGCCGTCATACATCGAGGCATTGGCGACTTCCATGCCGGTCAGCAGCGCAACCTGAGTCTGAAACTCGAACAGCGCCTGCAGTGTGCCCTGGCTCACTTCCGGCTGATAGGGTGTGTAGCTGGTAAGGAATTCGCCGCGAAGCAGCAACTGGTCAACACTCGCCGGCACATGGTGGCGATACGCCCCCGCGCCAATAAAAGTGGGGCAAGAACCGGCAGTGACATTGCGCGCTGCCAGCCCCGCCACATGACGCTCCACAGCATGTTCACTCTGGTGCAGCGGCAAATCATGCACTGGCCCATCCAGCCGCGCGGCCTCAGGCACATCGCGGAACAAACTATCGACAGATTTTACGCCGATTTGCGCCAGCATGGCGGTGCGGTCGGCAGTAGTGAGCGGGAGATAGCGCATAGCGTTTACCAGGTCAGGAGAACACCAAAAACTCTTAGCGGATAAAAACGAGCGGTTCAAATGGTTGCGCTAAAAAAATATTCAGCACAAATTTCGTCTATAAAAAAAGGGAAGCCTTGCGGCTTCCCAGATTCAGGCGACAGTCTTATGGATTCTTATGCGTGGCCGTGTTCAGAATATGCATCCTGTTGTTGGTCTGATCCTTGGGAACGTTTTGCCCGGGAGTGACCAGAGCGGGCGGCACCGCTTTGTGCTGCTGCGGCTTCGCGACATTCGATTGTTCAGGGGCTTCTGTCATGCGGGAGCCTTTCAAATGCACGGCAATAATCTGCCGATAATACATATGTGGCTACATTCATAAGGAATACAATAAAGGCTAAAATAATAATCATAGTTATATTGATGTATTGATGGTATTTGTAAATACATCAACACATCAATACTTCAATAAATAGAATAGTGAGACGTTTTACACACATTATCTGACGATCGCCAATATTCTCTGGGATCGATTTCAATGGATGCAAGCTGGATTGCATCTTTCGCTTCCACAAAATTGGTCCACCACGATTGTGGCCATAAAAATAAACTCTGCGTTATCAATAGAAGAAATACGTTAACACCCCCCCCCGTCCGCGCTAGGATGCACTCTTAAACGCGGCAGGAGTTCTCATGGGCAAGTTTATCAAAGACAATATCGTCCTGGTGCTGGGGGTAACGCTCCCTTTGCTGCTGGTGCTGTTGTTTGTTCTCGCCAGCGTTGTTCCGGCGATGTTTGTGGAGAACCCCCGCCACGACTGCCTGTTCTGGGATGGCGACCACGGCCAGCTGAGTTTTGAGGTCATCAACGAACGCCTAAACATCAAATACACGCCGAACCAATATGCCGGACAAGCCACACCGACTCTTTATCGCTATAGTGCCGCGACCGGCAAGACGCAGAAGGTCAGCTTCAAACTGCCCGATTTCCCCAAGCTGCCGCTGCCGGGCACAAATCCGCCGAACATCAGCGCGAATATCAATATTCCGGTTGACCCCACCAAGCCGCCAACCGCCGAAGAAGCGCGCAATGCCGCGA
>JAGOHT010000065.1 GCA_017996055.1 Alphaproteobacteria bacterium | reverse complement strand
ACAATGATCGAGTCCGGCAACGGGCTTTATAAGGCGAACCAGGCGGAACAGGAAGCGACCGACACGCGCATCGTTCAGGGCGCTATTGAGCAATCCAATGTCCGGCCTGTTATCGAGATGACGCGCTTGACCGAAGCGGTGCGCGCCTATCAGCAGACTGCCAATATGATGCAGAGCGAGCATGACCGTTTGCGGACCGCCATCCGCACACTTGGTCGTGTCTCAGCGGCTTAACATGGGAGAACTATTATGCGCGCGATGAATATTGGAGCGACCGGCATGTTGGCGCAGCAGCTCAATGTCGAAGTCATTTCGAACAATATCGCCAATATCACGACGACCGGCTTCAAGCGGATGCGCGCGGAGTTCAAGGATTTGCTTTATGAAAATATCCGCCGCCCGGGTTCGCAATCGTCCGATACCGGCACCATCGTGCCGACCGGTATTCAAATCGGCAACGGCGTTTCGGCGGGCGCGGTCTATCGCATCAATATTCAGGGCAGTGTGGAGCAAACCGGCAATGCGCTCGACCTCGCGGTTATTGGCAAAGGCTTTCTGCAAGTGCAGATGCCGGACGGCACCACGGCTTATACGCGCGCCGGTAATCTACAGTTGAATGCGACCGGTCAGGTGGTAACCAGTGACGGTTATCCCGTCATTCCCAGCATCACCGTGCCCGCCGATACCATCGATATTACCGTCAATAGCAGCGGTCAAGTGTTTGCTAAAGTCGATGGCCAGGTCAATCTGTCCAATCTCGGCCAGCTGCAGTTGGCGACCTTTGCCAATCCGGCTGGCCTTGAAGCCATCGGCGACAATCTGCTGCGCGAAACCCCTGCCTCCGGCACGGCCACCACCGGCAATCCGACGGCGAATGGGTTCGGTAAACTGCAACAATCGTCGCTGGAGAAGTCAAACGTGGATATCGTGCAGGAACTCACGAACCTCATTACGGCGCAGCGCGCCTATGAGATGAATTCGCGCGTTATCAAGAGTGCGGACGACATGATGTCGGCGCTCAATCAATTGCGGTAAGAGGTGGTGGCGATGCTTAACGGTTGGGTACGGAAAGCTCTGTTCGCTGCGCTCTTGTGCGGTTCTGCACTGCCGGCTGATGCGGCTTTGCCGGTGCAGAACCGTGATCAGTCACAAATTGACCGACCACAAATCTATCTTGGCGATGTTTTTAGCGGCATCCCAGCGATGGACGATGTAGCGATTGCCACGGCGCCGAATCCGGGCCGTAGCGTGACCTATGACTATAATGTGCTCAGCAAGCTGGCCCAGCGATATAGTTTAGAGTGGCAGGCTGATAGCTATAACAGCCAGACCGTTTTGACGCGCGCGTCCAGCCGCATCAGCACAGCGATGGTACGTGAAGCTATTCTCGCGCAAGTGCGGGCACAGGGCGGTACAGGCGAACTTGACGTTGCACTCGACCAGCGCGCGCTCACCATTGACTTGCCAACAGCGGTGAAGCCAGACTTCACGCTGCATGATTTTAGTTATGATAAAGGCAGCCAGCGCTTTCATGCCGAATTGCTGGCGGCTGCTGACACTCCCGCATTCCAACAGATCGCGCTAACCGGTCGGGTCAGCAGCATTCTCGATGTACCTGTCTTAAACAAGGCGTTGGGGCAGGGGGCCGTGATTGGTAAGGCGGATCTCGACTGGGTCAAGCTACCAGCGGAGCGTGCGGCCGATTATCTGCGAAACGCCAACGATCTAGTTGGTATGGAGCTGCGGCGGCAGATGCCCGAGCAGACGGCGCTAAGGCCGCAGGATTTGCTCCCAGCGCGCGTCGTTTTGCGTGGCCAGCTGGTCGCCATGCAAATTAATCTGCCAAGTATGCAGCTCACGGCGCAGGGGCGCGCGCTGCAGGATGGCGCGGTCGGCGATGTCATACGCGTGACCAATACGCAAAGTAATCGCGTGGTTGAGGCAAAGGTGGCCGGTGCAGGTATTGTCATTATTGGTGGGACGGCCAAACTGGCCAGTCTGCCTTAGGTGCAGGAGGCGCTCATGTTGAAACTTTCGCGTTGTGTTGTCTTGGCAGGATTAGGGTTCAGCCTTAGCGCCTGTGGCGCACTTGATCGGCTGAGTGAGGTTGGTCAGGCACCCGCAATGGCGCCGATTGAAAATCCGACACAGCGCCCAGGGTACACGCCGGTGAGTATGCCAATGCCTGCCGCCGCGGTGACCGGGCGGCAACCGAACTCTTTGTGGCAAACGGGGTCGCGCGCGTTCTTTCGTGATCAACGCGCGACGCGCGTTGGCGATATTCTGACCGTCGTGATTACCATCAATGACAAAGCCGATATTCAGAACGAAACCAAACGTGACCGCACCAGCAACGAGAATAGCAAGCTATCCGGCTTTTTAGGCTTTGAGCAGCAGCTCCCTAAATGGCTACCAGATGCGGTGAAAGATAATGATTTGGTGAATCTTGGCAGCACCGGTAGCAGCACTGGTAAAGGATCAATCGGTCGCAAGGAGCAGGTCAATCTCCGTGTCGCGGCGACAATCTCGCAGGTGCTGCCCAATGGTAATCTTGTGATAGGCGGCAAGCAGCAGATGGTCGTCAATTACGATTTACGCGAATTGCAAATCAGCGGTGTGATCCGTCCGGAAGACATCAGTTCCGAGAATACGATCAATTATGACCAGATTGCTGAAGCCCGTATTGCCTATGGTGGTCGCGGCCAGGTCATGGACCTACAACAGCCACGCTATGGCCAGCAAGTGCTGGATGTATTGTTCCCATTCTAAGCTGAAACAATACACAGCAGTCCCTATTTGTCATTCAAAGAAAAGAAAAAGCGCGCACCTTATGGTGCGCGCTTGAAGGACTAAAAACACTTGAAGAATTATTGATGCTCTTCATCTTTCGACTGTGGAATACTGCCGCTGATTGCCGGAATATCAGCACCACCATTCTGATTAATCAGGCGACGCGAGACATTCTCGTTAATAGACCGCATCATCTGCATCTGACGTTCACTGCGTTCTTCATCTTCTGAAGATTGCGGTTTGCGTTGATCTGAATAAGTTGCGGGTTCGGCGAGCTTGACGTCACGCAGAAAGCTACGGCCCATTGCTGCCAGTGCGTCGCCTACCGAAGTTTGGTGCCGATCAACAGGCGAGCGTGCCAGCATGGCTTTTTGCCAATAGGTTATGGTGAGTGCGCGGGGTGATTTCACCGGGGGAAGCATGATCGAAGCCCTGTCGGTAAAATACATATTGACGAAAGAAAAGCAGTTTTGGTCCTGTCGCGCGGTATAAATTTCGTAGGTGAGTTCAGCGCGCACAGCATGACGTTCATGCGTTTCATTTTGTATCATGATCTCAAGATTGGGGTCTTGCAGATTGCGTTGCACAACCGTAATCAGGGGCTCCCGGTTTAATCCGCACTCGTTTGCAGAACGCGGATCCATAAAGACTGGATATTGTATCAAAATCTCGCGAAGGCCATAGAGGCTTGGTGTTAAGTAAACCGGTTCTTCCTTTTTTTTGACTTCTTCAACTTTTGTTTGGCTGGAATTATTGTTCATCTGAGTTCGGTCAACCGCAGACGACCAAGTCCCTGCAACAGGCGCATCTTCAGCAGCGGCTACCCCAGAAAACCATAAGACAGAGCAGATAAAGCCAACGGCAATCTTATTCCCGTTCATCGCGCTGCGTTCTTTCTTTGCGTTCATGACGTTCCTGAGCCTCGACAGTTAGAGTGGCGATTGGCCGCGCTTGCAGCCGCTTAATTCCGATCGGTTCACCCGTTTCTTCGCAATAGCCATAACTACCTTCTTCGATGCGCTGAAGCGCTTCCTGAATTTTTGAGAGCAGCTTGCGTTGCCGGTCGCGAGCACGCATTTCAAGCGCGACTTCCGTCTCCACAGAGGCGCGATCCGCAATGTCAGGCTCCTGCAAGCCACCCTCTTCCTGCAAATCATGCAAGGTTTCGGTGGACTCATTGAGAATATCATGCTGCCAGCGCAAAAGGTTTTGCTTAAAGAACTCCAACATGACCGTATTCATGTAGGGCTCTTTTTCGGTTGGCTTATAATTTGCCGGTATCGTCACCAATGTCATGAATTGTGCCCCAGCACGTTAAAGTGTTGCGATTATAGGTCGGTCCATCAAGATATTCAATCACTTGTCATGGGCAGCTGAAGTGGTCTCAGGTCTCACTTCTTCCCGCTATAAACACGCAATTTATCCCAAAAATTGTTACTTTCTGGGAAGGCTTTGGCGCTTTCGGCGGCGAATTCAGCGAGCAGTTCTTTTTGCCGCTTGGTCAGGTGGGTTGGCGTCTCGACGGCGATTGTGACAAACAGGTCGCCGCGGTTTGCCGAGCGCATCACGCTCATGCCCTGATGCCGCAACTTCTGCTGTTGCCCGGACTGTGTGCCAGCCTTAATCTCCAGCGTCGTGCGCTCACCTTCAATGGTTGGCACCTCAATCTCGCCGCCCAAGGCCGCTGTCGTAATCGGAACCGGCATCCGGCAAAAGAGATTCGCGCCCTCGCGTTGAAAGACTGGGTGTGGTTGCACCGCGACGAAAACATAGAGGTCGCCCGGGCTAGCCCCACGCAGCCCGGCCTCGCCTTCGCCACTGTAGCGAATGCGCGTGCCGTCCTCAACACCGGCGGGTACGGTAACAGCGAGCTTGCGTTCCTTATGGCGGCGTCCGCTGCCGGAACAGGCTTTGCAGGGATTTTTGATGATTTGTCCAGCGCCTTGGCAGGTCGGGCAAACGCGTTCTATGGTAAAGAAGCCTTGCTGTTGGCGCACGCGGCCATGACCACCGCACATATTGCAGGTGCTGGCGCTGCTTCCTGCCATTGCTCCAGAGCCTTTGCAATCATCACAGCTGACGCTGCTGGCGACGGTAATGGTTTTCTCCGCGCCGGTGAATGCTTCGTCGAGCGTAATCTCTAAATCATGCCGTGCATCGCGCCCGCGCCCCGACTGTTGCGCTCCGCGCCCGCGCCCACCGCCGAGAATTTCAGAGAACATATCTTCGAAAATATCGGCAAAGCCCGCGCTGCCAAAGTCGAAACCACCAAACCCGCCCGCACCACCTTGCTCGAAAGCGCTGTGCCCAAAACGGTCATAGGCAGCCCGCTTCTGTTCGTCGCTGAGCACGGCATAGGCTTCGTTGATTTCCTTGAACTTCGCCTCGGCCTTGTGATCGCCCGGATTTTTGTCCGGATGATACTGCATGGCAAGCTTGCGATAGGCCTTCTTCAGCGTGTCGGCATCCGCGTCCTTGGCAATGCCAAGCTGTTCGTAATAATCGGCTTTTTGCGTCATAGGTGCGGCAACCAAATACTCGTGAAGTGAGGCAAGTAGTGGCCGACATAGTAAGAATGTCGGCCACTATATGGCCAGTAAGAAATGTTACGCCGCACCCTTCTTGTCGTCCTTGACCTCGACGAAATCGGCGTCAACGACATTGTCTTTCTTGTCTGCTTCAGCGCTTGCGCCCGCGCTGCCGCTAGCGGCATCGCCGGTTGCGGCACCGCTTTGCGTCTCCTTATAGAGCGCCTCGCCGAGTTTCATCGACACTTGCGCCAGAGCTTCGGTCTTGCTGCGGATAACGTCGCCATCACCGCTATCCAGAACCCCACGGAGGTCGGCGATGGCGGACTCAATCGCGCTCTTGTCAGCGCTAGGCAACTTGTCACCAGCATCTTTCAGCGACTTTTCTGTGCTGTGGATGAGCCCGTCGGCCTGATTGCGCGCATCGACCGCGTCGCGGCGCTTCTTGTCCTGCGCGGCATTAGATTCGGCATCCTTCACCATGCGCTGGATTTCGGCGTCGTTGAGCCCACCCGAAGCCTGAATGCGGATCTGCTGCTCCTTGTTCGTCGCCTGATCCTTCGCCGTAACACTGACGATGCCATTGGCGTCGATATCGAAGGTTACTTCGATCTTCGGCATCCCACGGGGGGAAGGGGGAATACCCACCAGATCGAACTGGCCGAGATGCTTGTTATCCGCCGCCATTTCGCGCTCACCCTGGAAAACGCGGATAGTCACAGCATTCTGGTTATCCTCGGCGGTCGAGAACACCTGGCTTTTCTTGGTGGGGATGGTGGTGTTGCGGTCGATGAGGCGCGTGAAAACACCACCAAGCGTCTCGATGCCGAGCGACAGCGGCGTCACATCAAGCAAAAGCACGTCCTTCACTTCGCCCTTCAACACGCCACCTTGAATAGCCGCGCCTACCGCCACCACTTCATCAGGATTGACGCCGCGGTGCGGTTCTTTTCCAAAGAACTGCTTCACGGTTTCGATGATTTTCGGCATGCGTGTCATACCGCCGACGAGGATGACCTCGTCGATGTCGCTGGTCTTGACGCCAGCATCCTTCAGCGCGGCTTGGCACGGCGCAATCGTCTTCTGCACCAACTCATCAACCAGCGCTTCCAGCTTGGCGCGCGTCAGCTTGACGTTGAGGTGCTTCGGCCCGCTCTGGTCAGCGGTGATGAAGGGCAGATTGACTTCCGTCTGCGTCGCAGAAGACAGTTCAATCTTCGCCTTTTCGGCAGCTTCTTTCAGACGCTGCAAAGCCAGCTTATCCTGGCGCAGATCGATACCCTGCTCCTTCTTGAATTCGTCGCAGAGGAAATCGATAATACGCATATCGAAGTCTTCACCACCCAGGAACGTATCGCCATTGGTGGACTTCACTTCGAAAACCCCGTCGCCAATTTCGAGCACGGAAACGTCAAAGGTGCCGCCCCCGAGGTCATAAACGGCAACAGTGCCGGTGCCCTTTTTCTCCATGCCATAGGCCAACGCCGCCGCTGTCGGCTCGTTAATGATACGCAACACTTCAAGACCAGCAATCTTGCCCGCATCCTTGGTGGCCTGGCGTTGGCTGTCATTGAAATAAGCCGGAACGGTAATGACCGCCTGAGTGACCTTCTCGCCGAGATAGGCTTCCGCCGTCTCTTTCATCTTGGTGAGGATGAAGGCAGAGACTTCCGATGGGCTATAGCCCTTGCCGTTAATATCAACCCAAGCGTCGCCATTGCTGTGCTTGACGATTTTGTAGGGCATCAGGTTCAGATCCTTCTGAACCATCGGGTCGGTGAAACCGCGGCCAATCAAACGCTTGACGGCATAGACCGTATTATTTGGGTTCGTCACCGCTTGCCGCTTGGCGGCCTGACCGACCAAACGCTCGCCAGAATTGGTGAAAGCGACAATGGAAGGAGTCGTGCGCGCGCCCTCGGCATTTTCAATCACCTTGGTGTTCGCACCTTCCATGATGGCGACGCAGGAATTGGTGGTGCCCAAGTCGATGCCGATAACCTTACCCATTTTTTGCTCCGTTATTGCGTTAAGTTGTTGAAAGCCCTTGATATATTACATAAGGCTGTAGTTCATGACTGTCATATAAGCACGCTTGCCCTTGGCCGCAATGGCCGAAAGGCAAATAAAATCAGGCGCTTTGGTTTATTTTTGCCGCGGGACCACCCTTGCTAATGCCAACCAGCGCTTCGCGCAGCAGCCGATCATGGATGACATAGCCCGCTTGCAGCACCTGAACGATGGTACCAGTAGGCTTGCTCGCGTCTTCAATTTCCATCATCACACGATGGAAATTTGGGTCAAAAGGCTGGTCAAGCGGACTGATTTTCTTAATCCCAGCTTTCTCCAGCGCGGCGGCAAGCTGACGGCCAGTCGCCTCGATACCGGTCACGAGGTTTTTTACTCCATCGGACAAGCCTTCGCGTGGCATGGCGCTCAGTGCCCGCTCGAAATTGTCGGCGACATCCAACAAATCGCGAGCAAAGCCGGTCACGGCATATTTACCCGCATCTTCTTTCTCTTTGAGCCCGCGGCGGCGGACATTCTCGGCCTCGGCTAGATAGCGCAGCCCTTGCTCCTTGAGCGCTTTGATCTGCTCTTCCAGCTCGGTAATGCGCACGGCATCGACCCCAGCGGCAGGCAATTCGCCGTCGGTGGTTTCGGCAATATCGGGGGCGGCAGCGTCGAACGCATCATCGCCCTGCAACGGCTCTTCTTTCGGGTTGGTCATCGGCTGGCTTTCATCCTAAAAATCCCACCCGGCACATAAGGCGGTTGTCTTCCGGCGGGCTGGGCGTCAAGATAGGGATTCTGCAGCAGAATACAAGAGACGAGTCTGTCCAATGGCCAGTAAAATATCGGAAATTAAGTCGATTGCCGTGATTGTCGGCCTTGATTTGATTGGCGATGCGCTGATTAAGCTTTCCTTTGTCCGCGCCTTGCGCGCGGCCTTTCCGGCAGCCCATATCAGCTGGTTGACCGCGCAGGGGCGCACCGCCTTTGCCGGTCCGTTGCGGGCGATTGCTGCCCCCTTTATCGATGCTGTCGTCGAGCGGCCAGACTATCTGGCTGCCCTGCAGGATAAAAACTCTGCCATAGCCTTGCCCCATTTTGACCTGGTGATCGACACGCGCGGGCGCTGGCGTTGGGCGCTGCAGGCCCGGCGTCTGCCGCACAAGGTTTTCATCGCCCCCGCCGCGCGCTTTTTGTTTTCCGAACGCCGCCCGCCCTGCTGCTGGCGCAAACCGGATCATATGCAGGATAGGTTGTTGCAACTGGTCGAACTGGCCGCCGGGCAAGCACCGGTGGTACGCGGTGGGATTGCCGTTCCGGCGGATGACCGCGCCAAGGCGACGCAAATTCTCCCAGATGGTCAAACCTATATCGGTCTGGTGCCGGGGGCGGGCAATACGGTCAAAATCTGGCCTCTGCCGCGCTTTATCGCATTGGCCGAAAGCCAGGTGAGCGCCGGACGCGTCCCGACCTTCCTGCTCGGGCCGCAGGAGACCGGTTGGCTCACCGAGCTGCAGAGCAAATTCGCGAGCGCGAAATTTCCGCTGCAGGAACCAGTCTGGGGTGGGCAACTCTCGCTCACCGCCACAATGGCGGTCGGCGAGCGGCTCAAACTTTGCGTGACAAATGACAACGGCACCAGCCACATGCTGGCGGCGGTGGATTGTCCGCTGATCTCGCTCTTTGGTCCGACGGCGGCACAAAAACTGGCCCCACGGGTCAGTCATCGCCGCGTCATCATGGCGCAGCAGTTCGGTCAGGACGCGATGGATGCCATTCCGGTTGCTGCCGTTACCGCTGCCGTCGAAGAACTGCTCAAAGAGCTGGGTCATGGCGCCTGAGTTTCCTGTCATCACTTTGCCGGATAGTGACCATGCGGCACTGGCTTCGTCGCTGCCGCAGCAGGCGCAAGATTTGCTCAAATGCGGCGACGCCATGCTCACGGCGCCACTGGTCGCTTTGCTCGATGTGGTCACCGAGCGCTGGGCGCGGAACCGCACGATTCCTTTTCGTGATGAAATTTCCCGTATCGCCTCCCAACTGGGAAGGCGAGGCGTCTGGTTTGCCAACCTGAATTACGAATGGGGCTGCAGCGCAGCTGTCCTCCACGATGCCGCGGGCAAGCCGCTGCTGGTGCGAGTATTGGATTGGCCGTTTCCACGCTTGGGCGAACTGGCGGCTATTGTGCATTGTCAGTCACCCGCCGGGCCCTGGACGAATATCACCTGGCCGGGCTGTATCGGCGCTTTGCAAGCCAATGCGCCGGGGCGTTTTGCTGCCAGCATCAATCAAGCACCACGCCGCAGTTTCGGTCTGGGGCGCTATCTCGGTCTAGTCGCGGGCTGGCTCTATGGTCGCAAGCACTGGTTGAAAACGCAGGCAGTGCCGCCGCTACTGCTCTTGCGGCAGGTGATGATGACGGCACCGGATTACGCGTCGGCATTGACCATGCTGGAAAAGACCGAAGTTGCGGCACCGGTGATTTATACGCTGGTCGGCACGAAACCCGATGATTATGCCATCATTCAAAAGAGTGCTGCGGGCACGGTGGTGCGCCATGCGCGTTGCGTAACGAACTGTTGGCTTGATGCAGGTTTGCCCGGCGATCTCGGCTCTAACGATGCGCCCGCACGTTTGCGCAAGCTGAACAGCAGCCTGGCTGCTGGCGACAATTTCCGTTGGCTGCAACCACCGGTGCTGAACCAGGATAGTCGCTTGGCGGTTGAAATGTCGCCAATGCAAGGCTTTGTGCGAGTGCAGGGCTGGAACGGCACCCGGCCGGTCACTGCGGTTGGCACCTTTAGCGATCCCCGGCCTTAACGCATTAGAATGCCTTATTCAAGCTGCCGGATGCAGGTGAGGCCTTCTGTCACTGGCGCAGTCGCGGGGCTGGGCGTATGCCATGCAGACATTTGAAAGGATCATACTATGGAAGACTATTCAGAAAGCGCTATTCGCGCCCTGGTGCGGATGTGCCCACCGGTGGACAAACCCTTGCCGTTGCTGGGAGATCTGCTAGCTGTTATGCCCACGCGTCCGGCACCAGCTGCTGAGAAGCCGGTGCCGGTCGTTGCACCGCCAGCTGCGCGCTAGTCAGCGGCTTTAAAGGCTGCGGAGTGCTGCGCCATATCTTGCCAGGCCAATACCCAAGACAACCGCAGCCAAGGCTGCAGCGAGTGCGGGCGTCCATTCCGCTATGCTGAGCACGACGAGATAAAATGCGGCAAGCATGGGCGTGAAGAAACTCGCGACCCCAATTAGTAGGGTGTTGCCATGCTTGGTGCCGAAAACCCAGAGCGTGTAGCCAGCCACCGATGACACGGCGGCAGCTGCTACGATAATCAGGCTATGCGCTGGTGCTGACGGCGCACCCGCGCCGAGCCACCAATACAAGCCATTGCCGCAAGTGATCAAAAAGAAAATCAGACCATAGATATTCGAGCCTAAGTTCATTTGTTTAGCCACAGCCGCAGCAAAAAGCTCCAACTCAAGGCGCAGAGCAGGGCATAACCATGCCCAGGCATGAGCGTATTGTGTTCGAGGTTCAGTCCGCGACCCAGCAGCAGTATTGCCATCCCGAACAGGCCGAGCACAGCCCCGCCG
>JAGOHT010000214.1 GCA_017996055.1 Alphaproteobacteria bacterium | reverse complement strand
GGGATAGGACTGGTCACGCAATGTGGCGAAGGCCGGACGCACTGGATTGCCGGTCTGCACCAGCCGCACCGGGCAATCGCCGGGCAATCCAGAAACTTGCGGGAAGCCGGTGGCAAGGAGATTGGCCTGGCGTAGCAACGCGCGGTTGGCCTGGCCGAGAACGGCGTTCTGCTCATGCAAAATGACGGGAATGTGCAGACGACCGGCGGCATAGACCGTGGGCACCGAAGGATAGCCGCCGAAGCCGACGACGAGCGCCGGACGTAGACGGCGCAACAGCACGCCCGCTTGCCAGCAACCGAGCGCCATCACGACAATGCTGCGGATTTTACGGAGGATATTGCCACTCAACGTTGCCGCGGGAATGCGATACACCTGCACGTCAGCGAGGTCGCTGAACTGCCCGCCGCGCTTGTCGGTCACCAGCGCGACCCGCAAGCCGCGGGCGAGGAGCGTACGAGCGAGTGCTTCGGCAGGAAAAATATGGCCGCCGGTGCCGCCCGCCGCTAAAATTACCAAAGGCGCTGCCGTCATTACTTGTCTCCCATTCCGTGGCGCTTGCGTGTCAGCGCCAGCATCATGCCCATGCCCAATGATACGGCGAGCAGGGATGATCCGCCATAGGAAATGAAAGGCAGGGTCATGCCCTTAGTCGGCATCAGATGCACCGCCGACGCGATGTTGATGATGGCCTGCATCCCGAACTGCAGCAGCAGCCCGCTCGCGGCTAGCACGACGAACAGGCTATGCTCGCGCCGCAGACGCCAGAAGCCACGCAGAATCACCATGGCATAAAGCAGCACGATGATGAGGCTGATGATGAGCCCCAGCTCCTCGCCCGCCACCGCGAAGATGAAATCGCAATGCGCGTCAGGGAGCGTCATCTTCACCTCGCCGCCGCCCGGACCGGTGCCGAACAGGCCGCCATTGCGGAACGCGTCCATCGCCTTGTCGATTTGGTAATTCTCGCCCTTACCGGGATCGATAAAGCGATTGATACGGTCATGCACGTGTGGCAACAGGAAATAGGCTGCCAAACCGCCGACCGGCAGCAGCAATACGCCGAGCCCGACCAGCGCGAGCGGTAATCCCGCAAGGAAGAACTGGCAGAACCAGGTCAGCGTAATCAAAATAGTCATACCGAAATCCGGCTGCTGTACCAGCATTGCGACGCAGAGCAGGAAGAGTGCCATATTGGTGCCAAGGCTGGGAAAGCCGCGCCGTTCGCAATGACGCGCGAAGAGCCAGGCCGAGACGATGATAAAAGCGGGTTTGAGAAATTCTGAAGGCTGCAACGCGAAGCCGCCAAGCGAGAGCCAGCGCGTCGCGCCCTTAATCTCATTGCCAAAGGCCAGAGTTAGCGCGACGCCGAGCAGCGCCGCCGGAAAGAGCGCGAAAGCGACGAGGCGGATTTGCCGCAAGGTTAGCAGAGAAAGCCCAATCATACCGCAGAGCGACGGCAGCAAAATCATCACGTAGCTTTGCACAAAATGAAAACTCGGCAGATTATGCTTCTGCGCCACGGCGGGGGAGGCGGCTTGTATCAGCACGATGCCGAACATGATGAGCGCGCCGATAAAGGCGAGCTGCCAGCGGTCAACCGACCACCACCAGCGGCCAAAAACGGATTCATCGGTGCGGGTTAAAGTGATCATTTTATAAAGCCCTCAACGGCGGGCGGGAGCCTCCGGCACCCTTGCCTACGCTCGCATGAACTCGCGGGGGGGCCTCACTGGCCCACCGCAAGGTCAAAAAATCTGCGAAATATGGATTTTCTGACCTTTTGGGAAAGGCCCTCAACGTCGGGTGTAGAAACATCATGAACCCGCTCCATTCGCCGCATGAAGTTGTTTGACCATGGCGTTGAATTGATCGCCACGGTCTTCGAAGCTTTTGAACTGATCCCATGACGCACAGGCAGGGGAGAGCAACACAGTGGCGTTCGGCCGATTTTCTGCATGCGCCAGTTTAGCCGCCGCCTGCACGGCGACTTCCAGCGTGCCACATTGTGTGACCGGCGTTTTGTCTTTGAGCCAGTCGCCAAAATCTTCTGCTGCCTGACCAATCAGGAAGGCGTGGCGAATGCGCGGCATGAAGCTTTCCAGGCCATTGAGCCCACCTTCTTTCGGCAAGCCACCCGCAATCCAGTAAATCGGGTCATAACAGGCAAGTGCCTTGGCAGCGGCATCGGCGTTTGTCGCCTTGCTGTCATTGATGAACTGGACATTGCCTCGTGATCCCAGCCATTGCTGCCGGTGTGCAAGGCCGGGGAAGCTGGCGATGCCGTCGCGGATGGTGGCGGCATCAAGCCCCAGCGCCTGACAGGCGGCGTAGGCGGCGGCAATATTCTGCGCGTTGTGGCAACCGGGCAGCCGCGGAAAATCGCTGAAGCGGAGCACCGGCGCGTTATCAACATAAAGTTGTCCCGCGCGTATAAACAGCGCGCAGGCCGGATTATCCTGCGCCGTCATGGTGTGCAACGTGATGTGCGGCAGTTGCTTGGCGGTCGCGGCAAGCGCTGCACTTGGCGCGTCATCGACGCCGCAAATGAAGGTCTGCACCCCATCATGCCGCGCGATGCGTGCTTTGGCCGCGCAATAGCCCGCCATGCCGCCATGCCGGTCGAGATGGTCGGGCGTGATGTTGAGGAGAATGCCGATATCGAGCCGGTTCTCCGGCATTAATTCAAGCTGATAGGAGGACAGTTCCAATACGTAAATGCCGTCTGTGCCGAGCGAAGGGAAGGTGAGCACCGGCGTGCCGAGATTGCCGCCGACGGCGATAGACTTGCCCGCCTGCTGCAGAATATGGCCGATGAGCGCGGTCGTCGTCGATTTGCCGTTTGTGCCGGTAATGCCGACAAAGCGAGCCGTGCGTTCCACCGCCAACAACAGCGCGATATCGCTGCTGAGCGGAACACCAGCCGACTTAGCCGTCGCCGCCATCGGATGAGGTGTGGGGTAAGTGTGGGGAA
>JAGOHT010000064.1 GCA_017996055.1 Alphaproteobacteria bacterium | reverse complement strand
GGTTTTGGGCGGGCAACCTGTGCGCCGTACGGGAAGTTAAGGGGTTTCCATCAAATGAGAATTGACTTTGAAAAAGCGCAACAAGATATCATTCGAGCTGGAATCTTACTCGACTCGCGTGGGTGGGTCCCCGCTACAGGCGGCAATTTATCTGTACGTGTTGACGATGATAGTGTGGCTATCAGCGTGTCGGGTGTTCATAAGGGCCATTTGACGACCGAAGATGTGATGCGGGTTGATCTGCGTGGGAATGCTATGGACGGCAAAAATCCATCAGCCGAAACCCTGCTGCATACTGGGCTATATGCCCTGCAGCCAAACGTTCATGCAATTTTGCATTGTCATCCACGCGCAACCGTGACGTTCTCGTTGCTGCACCCCGAAGTGGAGTATGTCGAACTTGCAGGGTATGAGCTTTTAAAAATTTATCCGGGCATTAAAACTCATGTGGTTGCTGTGCGGGTGCCAATTTTTTCAAATAGCCAGGATATGGTGGCCTTACAAAAGCAGGTCGACGCTTGGTATGAAGCGCATCCTGCTACGCCACCTGTCTATATTGTGCGCGGGCATGGTTTGACCGCTGGGGCGTCTGATCTTAACATGGCGCGCTTTATCACCGAAGCGACCGAAGAAATGATGGCCTATGAGTTGGCGAAGTTCGGTGTGGCTTCATAGCGTGAGGATTACATGAGTAGTCTGACAATTTATTCGAATTCTGACCCGGACACGGTGCTGGAGCATACACAGCAGGCAGAAAAAATTGCGGAAGAGCTGAGAAAAATAGGCGTCAGTTTTGAGCGGTGGCAGCCCACGGTATCTCTGTCGCGCACCGCTGACGATCAAGCCGTGCTGTCTGCCTATGCCGACGATATCGAGCGTGTCAGTAAGGCCGAGGGCTACACATCTGTCGATGTTATCCGCGTGTTTCCCGACAATCCAAAATGCGAGGAACTGCGCGCCAAGTTTCTAGCCGAGCATACGCACGCTGATGATGAAGCGCGTTTCTTCGTTGAGGGCGCGGGGATGTTTTATGTGCATGCAGATGAGAAGATTTTTATGATCTTGTGTGAAGCGGGGGATTTCATTCGTGTGCCGCAGAATGCTACGCACTGGTTTGATATGGGGGCTGTGCCGCATATCACCGCGATTCGATGGTTTACTCGGCCAGATGGTTGGGTCGCGCAATTTACAGGTAGCGATTTGAGCATGCGTTTCCCTAAATATGTGCCTGCGCAAAAGGTGGCGTAGTGCGGTTCAAGGACATTCATGCGGTCGTAACCGATATCGAAGGAACGACAAGTTCAATTGCGTTCGTGCATGATGTCTTGTTTCCGTATGCGCGAGAGCGGATTCCAGCCTATGTGCACGCTAATGCTGAAGCGCTCGGAGAGCTTTTCACTGCCATCGGTCAAGAATCTGGTCGCGGAAAGCTATCGCCGGATGCGTGTATTCAGATTTTGTTGGGGTGGATGGACGAAGACAAGAAAATAGCAACTCTTAAAACGTTGCAGGGCACCATTTGGGCGGCGGGGTATGCGCAAGGTGATTTCAAAGGGCATGTTTATGCCGACGTGCTGGGTAAGCTTAAAACATGGTCGGAATCCGGGGTGTCTCTTTATGTGTATTCATCCGGTTCCGTCGCAGCGCAGAAACAGATTTTTGGCTATTCAGAAGCCGGCGATCTGACGCAATATTTTAGCGGTTATTTCGACACCGCAATCGGTGGCAAGAAAGACTCCACTTCCTATATCAAGATTGCGCATGCAATCGACCTACCTTGTGCGCAGATATTGTTTCTATCGGATAATCCGGAGGAACTCCATGCGGCGCATGCGGCGGGTTACAGTACAATTGGTTTGAAAAGACCCGGCAACAGCTTCGACCTAGCGGCAAACACTTTTGTCACTAGCTTTGATGAGATCGTTCTGGAGCAAGAGCATGACCGCGCAACTTAAAACAATATCTTCAGCTTCGTATCGGGCACTGACCCCTGAAACGGTAGGGGTATATCTTGCCGAGCAGCCTGGTATAGCGGCAAAACTAGGCGGCAATGCCGCGCAGTGGCGGGCGCGCGAAGTTGGTGACGGTAACCTCAATTTGGTTTTTATCGTTGAGGGCGCTGCTGAGGCTGTAGTGGTCAAGCAGGCTTTGCCTTACGTACGCCTTGTTGGGGAAAGTTGGCCGCTCCCTTTAAGTCGTGCGCATTTCGAGCATCTGGCTTTGCAAGAACAATCACAATGGGCGGCGGCCTATGTGCCGAAAATTTATGCGCATGACGACGTCATGGCACTCACAGTTATGGAATATCTTGCGCCGCATATCATTTTACGCAAAGGGCTCGTGCGCGGGAACGAATACCCGCATATGGCCGAGCATCTAGGCAAATTCCTGGCACAAATGCTTTTCCATACATCGAATTTATATCTTCCCGCTGCAGTGAAAAAGGAAAAGGTTGCGGCTTATTTGGCGAATACGGCAATGTGCAAAATCAGTGAGGATTTGATTTTCGATGAGCCGTATTTTAACGCTCCGATGAATCGCCATACTAGCCCTTATCTTGATAGCGTTGCACAAAGCTTCAAAGGTGATACTGAACTCAAGCGTGCAGTT
Organism: Alphaproteobacteria bacterium; assembly: GCA_017996055.1. GTDB lineage: Bacteria > Pseudomonadota > Alphaproteobacteria > UBA9219 > RFNS01 > JAGOHT01. The sequence goes on along the minus strand of JAGOHT010000064.1, from coordinate 8,480 downwards.
CAGGAAATGAAGTGGCGTTTTCTGAATCATGCCGAAGCACTGTTGCATGGCGACTTGCACACGGGTTCCGTTATGGTGACGGAGACGGACACGCGCTCTATAGATCCGGAGTTTGCCTTCTATGGCCCTATGGGTTTTGACGTTGGCGCTATACTTGCCAATCTTTGGATGGCATTCTTCGCTCAGCCTGGACATGCATCGGCAGGTGATGACCGGAATGCTTATGCCACTTGGATTCTTTTGCAATCAGAGACGGTGTGGAGAGTCTTCGCACAAGAATTTACTCGGCTCGCGCTCGAGCGTAACGCAAACCATCCGGGGGGCGATGTGGTGCACCATCGGCTTTCTGCGGATTGCGCCGCGCTAAAACTGAAAGCTTTGGAAGATCGTTTGGGGACGATATGGCAAGACAGCCTGGGGTTTGCCGCCTGCAAGATCATACGCCGTATTTTGGGGTTGGCGCATATTGAGGATTTCGAAGCGATTGAAGATCTGGCACTGCGCGCAACTTGCGAGCAACGTGCGCTTACTTTCGCACGAGATGTGCTTTTACACCGTGAACGATATGCTGATATGTCTATGGTTATAAAGGCCATAGCATGAAGATAAACGGCGTTTCTTACCGCTCCATCTGGCTCGCCGAGGACGGGTGGTCTGTTCGTATTTTCGATCAGCGGCAACTACCCTGGAAGCTAGAAATCGTTACCCTGCGGACGGTCGATGAAGCCTCTCGCGCCATCAAGGAAATGTGGACACGCGGCGCCCCGCTGCTGGCGATGACCGCTGCGTATGGCCTGTGTCTCGCATTGCGAGTTGATGCGTCGGATGCCGCGCTGCTTAACGCTTATCAAAAATTGCTCGGCACGCGTCCTACAGCAGTCAATCTCCGTTGGGCTCTCGATGAGATGCGCAATGCTGTCATCGCGTTGCCTGAAACACAACGCGTGCGTGGAGCGTATCTCCGCGCTGGTCAGCTCTGTGAAGAGGATGTCACCATTAACCGTGCGATAGGAAATCATGGTTTGCCGCTCATTCAGGAGATGGCTGCCAAAAAGCCTGGAAAAGCTGTTAATATCCTTATGCACTGTAATCCTGGGTGGTTGGCGACCGTCGATTTAGGTACAGCCACGGCACCTATTTATTTGGCCCATGAACAAGGATTACCTGTGCATGTATGGGTTGACGAAACTAGACCGCGTAACCAAGGCGCTCTCACAGCGTTTGAATTGGCGCAGCAGGGCGTGCCGCATACGGTCATTACTGACAATGCAGGTGGTTTGTTGATGCAGCAAGGGCGTGTTGATATGTGCTTTGTCGGCGCGGATCGAGTGACACGCAATGGCGACGTCGCCAATAAAATAGGAACCTACCTCAAAGCTTTGGCTGCTTATGATAATGGAGTTCCCTTTTATGTTGCCGTTCCATACACGACTTTCGATTCTGAGCTTGAAACAGGGGCAGAAATTCCTATTGAGGGACGCGCAGCTGAGGAAGTTTATGCAAGTCAGGGGCGGGGGCATGATGGGACGTTAGCCACAGTGCAAATCACAGACTCGCCAGTTTACAATCCAGGCTTTGACATTACGCCAGCAAGATTAGTCAACGGGTATGTCATGGATAAGGGCATTTTCTGTGATGCCAGCGAAATATTGAAAAGCCTTTTCTAGTAATCCTTTGCTTAAGTTATGATCTTGTAGTTTTGCCGACTAATACCAATTTCAGATAGTTGTTCCTGGGTAGCCTGCGGACATTTGGGACACTATGTCAGAATAGGTAGGAAAACCTTATTGAGGTTCAACATCTTGTTTCTAGGCTGCGTTTGAATTGCCCTAGTGTTATGCCGAGCCGCTAGGTCCGACAATCTGCCGGAGCGGCAGCGATGGCGGATTGTCACGCGGTAATAAATCTAGAAAATAATTCGCGCAAATCCACTAGGGCGCGCTTCGTGTTGACTGATTGGAATATGGTATGAAACGCATGTTGAGGAGACAAGTTTGGCCTGCTCGTGTAAGTCTACAGGATTGCGGTCCCATTGTTGAAGCGGGGAATTGCAAAAAAGCGTATCATCTATAATGAGCGTAAAGCAGGTTCTTTGGATGGTTCGGGTAGAATTGGCTGGGTGGGATTGTCGCGCACGAAACGCTCATACATTTTCCCGGGAAAAGAAATAATAAAATAAAATCAGGTTACAAACACACCTGCACAGAAAATGTAACTAGTGAAGAATACTGGATTTCTGGACCCAAGAAGGATGGTGGAGACAAGCTTTACGGCGGCATCGTGAGCTAGACGTAGATGCCCGAGTAGAATAATGGACAAAAATCCGTTTCGGCTGGCTGACGCGCAGTCACTCTAGGTTCGAGTCTTTTCAGCGCGATCCCACATCCTGCTTTTAGCTACCGCTTCCTAAAGCAAATATTCTGCCATCAGCCCTTCTTGCCATATTTGCCTGCGTGGTTGGATAAAGGGGAACTGCGTGCTGAATATCATTCGCGGGCGCCTGCCATGCTACAACCTTTGGTTTATAAGCAACGTCGTAATGCGGAGTGGCAAAAACTTTCCCACTCACAATTGTAACGTTTGGAAATAGGTCAGTCTTAGGTAAGCAATTGTCGCTGCCGTGTATTTCTGCACAATCCTTTTTATTTTCGTAGATAACACGGGTTCCTAGCGCATCAGCATAGGCGCGCGCGGATTTTTCTCCTTTTTGGCATAGAGCGGCATCATACCCGCCAGTTACACACGCATCTGTTGATCGAAAAGACACTGATTGGGAGCGGTCTATAGCCTCAAAAGCATTCTGATATGAATGATCTTTTGAGATGGCTGCAACAGCACCAAAGGGCGCAACGGCAGCGCAAGTGGCCATGGCTGCAACTGCAAAAGTTTTTGCAATCGACTGTGATATGCTGCCTTCTGCGCACCAATTGGCTAAGTCGGCTATTTTGTTCTTAATACCCATTTGGCAACTCTTCAAAAAGTTGAATAATTTTTCTAAATACAGCCTATCACCGGCTGCTCAAAAGCTTAAGCCTGCAAATACTTTCATCAAAAATCTACGGTTATTGTGCGTGGTTTGAGGCTATGAAACTTCCGATTGTGAAGATCTAAGGCTGAAATCTGAAGTCTGAATTAGATCAAGGGCACGCTTTAATGAAACGCTGGACAGAAACTTGGTAGTTTCTCAGTTGATTCTGCCAGTTATTTCTTCATCGCCTTATCAAAGGCAAACTCGGCAAACTTTCTATGTTTCTGCCTCTACCACTTGCACTTCCCCGTCACTTATGACACCTCCTATTCATGACGCAATTTCGCATCGGCTTTGATATTGGCGGCACCAAGGTGGCCGCCGCCCTACTTGGGCCAGATGGCGCTCTGGTCGCCAAAGAGCGCTGGCCGGTGCCGGAGAATTACCCTGACTTGTTGGCATTGTTGCAGACTGCCGTTGCACAGTTTGATGCGCAGGCAGGCGCGCCGGCCGCCGTTGGGCTGGGTATCGCCGGGGTCATCGACCACCGGCAGGGCTGCATGACGTTGTGCAAGCTCGGCTGGCTGACGCAGCAGCCTTTGCGGTATGATCTTGCCCAGCGGGTACAGCGGCCGGTCGCAATTGGCAATGACGCAGACTGTTTTGCGCTTTCCGAAGCCGTTGATGGCGCGGGAGCGCCCTATCACCATGTGTTTGGCGCAATTCTCGGCACGGGCGTGGGCGGCGGCCAGATTGTCGGCAAGCGGCTGGTCACGGGGCCAAACGGCGTGAACGGCGAATGGGGGCATCTGCCGCTCCCGCATTATGTGCCGGAGGATGGGCCGCTGGTTTCCTGCCATTGCGGACGCGTCGGTTGTATCGAAACGATTTTGGCGGGCGGCGGCCTAGTACGGTTGCATCGTCACCTGCATCCGGAAGCCGCAGCGGTCGCGGCGCATGAAATCGCGCTGCTGGCCGGGCAGGGGGATGCGGCGGCACTGGCAACGCTCGGCCATTTCGCGCATCTCGTTGCCAAGGGGCTGACATTGATTGTGCTGACCCTTGACCCTGATGCCATCGTCATCGGCGGAGGCTTACGCGATTTGCCGCAATTCTGGCCGAAGGTGCGCGCGCGGATTCCGCACTATTGCTTCATCAAAAATTTGCAGACTGACATTCTGCCCGCACGCTTTGACGCGGATAGCGGCGTGCGCGGTGCGGCATGGCTGAGTTAAAGCCGACGATTGTGCTGCTGCCCGGGCTGGACGGGACGGGCATTCTCTTTGAGGAATTCGCGGCAACGCTGAGCCAGTTTTTTGAAGTGCTGCCGATTGACTATCCTGCCGATATGGTGCTGGATTATTCGCAGTTGGTTGACTATGTCGGTGCGCGCTTGCCGAACAAGCCTTTTTTCTTGCTGGCCGAGTCATTTGCTGGGCCGCTTGGCCTGCATCTGGCTGCGTCAGGGCATCACTCCATACGCGGCCTCATCCTCTGCGTGACTTTCGCGCGCTATCCGCTGTGGTGGATGGCGCCGGCTGCCGGTGTTGTTGACCATTTGCCAATTTACTGGCTGCGGGATACGCAGCTGTCGCGCCGCGTCATGCAGCACGAACTTGGCGACACGCTGCTGGTGGAGGTTGATCGTGCCGTGGCGGCGGTGAAGCAGGAGGTCATGCTGGCGCGGATGCGCTTCGTGCTCAAGATGGATGCCAGCGCGCAGCTCCGGCAGGTGCGAGCGCCCATGCTTTATTTGCGCGCCACCCGCGACATGGTGGTGCGCGCCAGCGCTTGGCATCATATCAAACGACAGCGGCCGGACGTGAAGCTAGCGGAGTTTCCGACCCATCATTTCCTGCTGCAGAGTTTGCCAAACGAATGTACTGTCGCCATCGCAGACTTTGCCAAAAGCTTAGAGCCGTAAGACTTATTCCTTCGCCTGTGCGTTCTTAAGCTGCCCCTTGGCTTTTTCTTCATCGAAGTTTGCCAGCGGCGCGAAGGTACTTGTGACATATTGGCTCAGCAGCTTATCCGCGACATGGTTGTTGTTGAGGATATTGATGCCAGTATCAAGCAGCTGCTTAAGCGCCACTTCACCCTTCTTGACGGTCAGGACTTCTGGGAAGGTATAGGCCGAGGCAAAGCCGCTCGGCACCTTCACCTCCTTGCCGTTCGTTTTCACAAAATCGTGCACCACGCCGTAATCGAAGAAGGTGACATCGGCCTTCTTGGTGGTGACCGAGACGAGCAACTGGCTATAGTCCGACATTTGCGGCAGCGTCAGCGTCTTGGCCTTGGGAAAGTCGCGTGCAGCCAGCGTCTCGGTTATATCGCCATCGATGACAGCGATGGTGATTTCTGGCTTGTTCACGGCCTCAACGCCATCGTCAAAGCGGTTATCATCCTTGCGGACGACAGGATAGACATTGGTATAAAAGACCGGCTCGGTCATTAGCGAGTTGGCGACGCGCGGCGGGTCTGGCCAGATGGACATGCAGAGCGCATCAAAGCGGTTTTGTTCCAGCGCTTCGACATAGTCGCCGACGCCGATTTCCAGCGTCCACTCAATCTTAAGGCCAAGCGCGCCGCCAAGCGCGTTCATATAGTCATAAAGCGCGCCGCTCAGCTGAGCGGTGTTCGGATCCTTACGCAGCAACGGCGGCCAGGCGAAATAACCGCAGCGTAGCGTCTTGGTGCTGGTAACGCGCTCATAGCCGGATGCCGGCGGTTTAACGGTTTGGACGGGCTGCCCCGCTGCTGGCGGCGTATTACGGCTGCCGAGTGTCGTGGCAAAATAGGCGACGATGAAAACGGCAATCAGGAAGACGAGGCTGTTGAGAAATTTCATGACGCAGACCTATGAAGCCAAAAAGGGGTGCGGCGTATAGCGATTCGGGAAAAAGCCACTGACTTTATAGCCTTTTCAGGGCAAATGGCCATACTCCCTTGGGGCAATTTTACCCCTCGACGCGCCCCCGCTTCGGCACTAGATTCCGCTTTCTTAAAGAAGGGGTGCCGAATGGCGGACTTATTACGCGAAATCGACGAAGAACTGCAGCGCGAGCATATGGCGGCGCTATGGCGCAAATATCAGGTGCTGATTATGGGCATCATCGCCTGCCTGATTTTTGGCACGGCGGCGAACTCGGCCTGGAAGCAGCATGTGGCGCAAAAAGAGGTTAGCCTTTCCGTGGCGCTCGGATCTGTCGCGACCAGGCCAGAGATGCAGGACGCGGAGAAGATCGAGGCCTTCCAGGCTTTTGCACGTTCGAACCCAGGCGCTGGCCAAGGCGTGTTGGCGCAAATGGCCGGAATTTCTGTCATGCTTCGTGCCAACAAGACGGATGAGGCGCTGAAAGCGCTCGATGCGCTGGCCAATGACCGCACCGCATCGCCGCTGACGCAGGATTATGCGCGGCTGGTGCGGATTCAGGTGCAGTTCGAGAAGGGCGATCCGGTGCAACTCCGGCAGCAGCTGGCACCCTTGGCCGCCGAGGGGCAGCCGTGGCGATATACGGCGCGGGTGTTGCAAGGCGGGCTTTATGGCAAGCATGGCGATAATGCCAAAGCCAAGGAGATTTTCCAGACACTGAGCCAGGATAATCAGGCGCCGATTACCATACGCGATTCTGCGCGTCTGCTGGCGCGTTACTACGCAACGCAGGGTTAAGATGATGAATTTGTTCCGTACTGGCTGTCTCGCTGCAATGCTCCTGCTGTCTGCCGGATGCAGTACGCTAGGGCTCTCCAGCGACGACGATAAAAAGTCCGATGCCGCTAAGGGGAAGCGCGAAAGCCTGATGAACAGCGATCAGCAGCTTAAGCCCAATGCTGGCGTTGATGGCGGCTGGATCAAGCTGCCGGATACTGTGAATAAGACGGACTGGCCGCAGGCTAATGGCAATGCGCTCAATGCCCCGCAACATGCCGCAGTCGCCACGAGCCTGAAAAAATTCTGGCGTGTGAGTATCGGCGACGGTTCCGGCGGCGCGCTGCGCTTGTTGGCGCGGCCGGTGGTGGCGGGCGGGCGGGTTTTCACCATGGATGCCAGCGGTCATGTGAGCGCTTTTGCGCTGAAGGACGGCGAAAAGCTGTGGCGCGTTAGCACCCAAGCGACGGAATCGGAGGCGAGCGAGGCCATTGGTGGCGGTATAGCGTATGACAAGGGCATGCTGTTCGCCACAACAGGCCATGCCGAAGTTGTCGCGCTAGGGATTGGCGACGGCAAGGTGCTGTGGCGGCGCAAGCTGATGAACCCGTCGCGCGCGGCACCGACGGTTGCGGATGGCAGGGTCTATGTCGTGACCATCAATAACGCTACCAGTGTACTGAAGGGCAGTGACGGTTCGGTGCTGTGGACGCATAGCGGCACAGGACAGACTGCGGCGCTGATGGGCGCGGCGAGTGCGGCAGTTGATGGTGATACGGCGGTGGTGGCCTATAGCTCTGGCGAGATTTTTGCGCTGCGGGCGCAAAATGGCCGTGTTGCCTGGGGCGATGTGCTGGTCTCGCCACTCGCCGTGGGCGCATTGCCGGAAATGGCGGATATTCGTGGCGCACCTGTTATAGACCACGGGGGTGTTTTCGCGCTGGGGCATAGCGGGCGCATGGCGGCGTTAATCATGCGTAGCGGCGAACGCGCCTGGGAACTGGATGTTGGTGGCAGTAATCCGCCGCTGGTGGCGGGGAATACCATCTATTTACTCTCCAACGCGCAGAAGCTGATGGCGGTGCGGCGTGACAATGGCAAAATCATCTGGGCAAATGATTTGCCGGTGCGCGTTGATGCAGATGACCGCGAATCCACACCGATTGTGTGGACAGGATCGTTGCTGGCGGGCGGGCGATTGTTTCTGGTCAATTCGCATGAAGAGCTGGTCGAGTTCGATGCGCGGACTGGCAAGCGGCTGGCGACTCATGAATTGCCTGGGGCTTCGTTTATTGCACCGATCGCAGCGCAGAGCGTGCTCTTCGTCGTGACCGAAGATGGTGATCTGGTAGCTTATCGATGAAAAAATCAGCGCCGCGTCATGCGGCCGATTTCACCGTCACCATTATCGGGCGGCCGAATGTCGGAAAATCTACACTCTTCAATCGGCTGGCGGGCAAGAAGCTGGCGCTGATTGACGATACACCAGGCGTGACTCGCGACTGGCGTAGCGCACCTGCCGTGCTGGATGATATTAACTTCACCTTGCTTGATACTGCTGGTTATGAAGAGGGCGATGCCTCGACGATACCGGCGCGAATGTGGCAGCGGAGCATCGAGGCTTTGCAGCGCGCTGATGTCGCGCTCTTTATGTTGGATGGCCGTGTAGGCGTCTTGCCGGATGACCAGCTTCTCGCCAAGATGCTGCATAAGGCGGGCAAGCCGATTATTTTGCTCGTTAATAAGTGCGATAATCCCAAGCCACCACCTGGCTTTGCTGAAAGCTATGGGCTGAATTGCGGCGAACCGATTATGTTTTCCGCTGCGCACGGCACGGGTCTTGATGATGTTTATGACCGTCTG
>JAGOHT010000213.1 GCA_017996055.1 Alphaproteobacteria bacterium | reverse complement strand
GAACCAAGTCTTGGGGGAAGCGAACATGCCTCACCACATCGGAGCCGTGTCCATGCGTCAAATTGCTCGAAATGGCGCTTTGTCCCTGTCTCTCGCCATCATGCTTTTCTCAGGGCCAGGTTCAGCCTGCACCTCTTGCGCTGCGGCCTTCTCTATTGCGGCAAATACGGCAACGCAGGTGGCAAATATTGGTTCGATGACGGCTGCCATCGTCGCTGCAATCGGCACTGGCGGTGGTGGCGAGGGGGCGTCCCACAATGGGCCGACCGCAGCCTATATTGATGCCGGAAAGAGTGAAGCGGAATTTAATGCAGCCTCTACTTTCGCTGAGACTTATCGTTTATCGCGCGCCAATAATACACTGAACACTCAGAGCACACACTGTCGTCTCGGCACAAAAAATCTCCTTGCTCCAGCGACAGACATCATCGCAAAAGCCGCAAGAACGCTGCAAGAGCGCGGCGTAATTGATGGCATGTTTTTTAATACAGCAATGACGCCGCAACGGATTGCGACAGGCGCTTTGTATCGTCTTTGTCAGAATGGGCAACTGGCGCCAAATGATTTTGGTCAAAAATGGTTTACAACGAATCAGTGCATCGATGACCCAACTACGGTGCATGATTTTCTTAAAATTTCGACGGTGCTTGATAACCCGGTGCTTATTCCTCCACCCCAAGCAACTATGGATATCCTCAATAATCCTGAAGCAAGCGCACCAGCGGCCGTCTTGGCGGCCTGGAATGGCCTCAACGATAAACAGAAAAAATACGTCGGGGCGCAGCGTTATTGCGAAAATTTGGTGACTGGGCGGATTAAGCCGAATGACTTGCGCGGGGACTCGGCGATGTCGTCGGCAAATATGGCTTTGGTTGTACAGAACTTTAGTGCGATTGCTACGCTTTCTGGTGCGCGCGACATGTGTGCCGACGAAATGACGCGGCGTGTTGCGATTGATCCGGTTGGTATGGCCGCTGGTACGGTTAGGACGGCTCTGCAGGACAATAGCGATAAATTGACGAATTTTCTGGTCAATATGCGTGGCGCTAATCCGCGCGAGCTTTATGCCTATGCTACGCCGGCGGATTATGCTGCAAACAACCCGGTTCCAGGAGCAGGTGGTCAGCCTAAGCCTTGGATTAGCCAATATGTGGTCGACCGGATGCCGCGCGATTATGGGATGAGTATTAAATGCTCGAGCTATTCAGATTCGGGTAGCGATGCCGAGCGAACAGGCAATGCGTTGGGTTGCACACAATTGGCGACGAAGTGGGAGCAATCGGAAGAACAGCGCCGCAAAAACTTCATGGAGGCTGTTGCCGCTATCAGTCAGACCCCAGGCTTCGTAGCAGGGCAGGCAACACCTTTACGGGCACGTTTTGCCCCAGAAATGCAGACGCTGCCTTTGTTGCGTGATGCTATGCTTGATTTACCGGATGGCGGTGAAAAGCCGATGCCGTTGCGCGACATTATCCATGCGATGGATGCGGTGCAGAACCCAACCCGCAGTGCTGCGGCTGCACCGCAGGCTCCAACTCAGCCGTAGCCCAGGCCAGACCACTCTAGGCTTACTCTGTGGTATTATCGGGCTCCGCCGTCACAGCGGGTAGGTTCTCGTATTTGTCGAGAGCTTGCAGCATCATATCGCGTACCAATTCCGGTGGCAGCGGGTTGCGCTCACTGACCACGGCCTGTGATGCTTCATTATTCGCCACCGTTGTTACTGGCGTGTTGGTCAGCGCCGCAGCTGGATTGGGCGCGGAATTCACGCTCTGCAGCAGCGCGAGATTATCCGGTTGATTTAGAGACAGATTGGCGGCCTTCGCAGGTAGGCGATCAATGAAGCTGCTGAGATTGAGCGGATGCGGTGCGGCACTAAATCCCGGGGTAGGGCGCTTGGCGTTCAGTTTCTCGCGTAGCGGCGGCAGAGCAAAAGTCTCTGGGGCAACCGTCTTCTGACCATCTGCCGTGGGAATCCGGCCATCGATAGCCACGGTTTTCGCGGCCTCTTTGGTCACCGCAGCGGTCGGTTCCGGTGCGGGTTGCCGCGCGAAGGCGGGCTGTGACGGCAGCTGCAGATTGGCGGCATCCTGCGCCGTGATGGTAACGGTTGGGATATCGTCCGCGGCCAATCCCGCGCCCGTTTTGTCGGCCATGATGGCGGCGGGGGCAGCACCAGCCTTGTCAGGTGCGGCTGCGGCAGCCGCAGTCTTGTCGCCAGCCAGCGCGGCCACCAGCTGCTCGCCAGGCCCCTGGTCGTCATGACCTTCGGCATAGGCGGCAACCATGGCGGCGACGAGGCCACCCGCGACGCCGCCAAAGATGAAACCGCCAGCGACGCGGGCAATGCCGCTGATTTTCTCGCCGGTGATGCCGCGATAAATTTCGCCGACCACGGGAATTTGGTGCAACGGGTTAATGGCGTCGAGCGCGTCGCGCCAGGTCGGCTCCACCGTGTTTTGCGGTGCGATGCTGGTCGTGTTCTTGCCGTTTAGCGTCACCGGCGTGCCGGTCGGGTTCGCCGCCCAATTGTGCGCATTCGTCCACGGCACGGGCTGGCGGGGCAGATTAATCGGGTTGCTGATCGTAGTCATACGCTTCTGCGGCTCCGCAATGGGCTTCGCTCTAGTTATGCAAGAGCCAGGCCAAAATTTCGCGCTGCAAAATCAGCGGACTAGCGCCAAGCCGGTCAACCGGCGGTAAATTCTGCCGCACATTTTTTCTTGGTCGTGGTCGAAGAAACCAATAGGCTGCAGCGATGGATTCGCTAGCTCCCGTTTTGCTCTTTCATGCCGTGCCGTCGCCGCTCATCGCGGCCTTGGCCGAACAAGGCCTGACAGCGCCTGCCTACCGCATCGTCACGGTACCGGATGCCAATGCGGCAACCAGCCTGGTGCTGAGCGGGCATGACCCAGCCTTCCGTTTCAACCCCGTCAGTTCCACCTAGACGTCGCCGGATCACCTCTTCCCACCGTATCTTCGTCGTCGGCACCGGCATCACCGAGCAC
>JAGOHT010000212.1 GCA_017996055.1 Alphaproteobacteria bacterium | reverse complement strand
CGTCTGGCCGAATGGCCGGAAGCGGAGAACGTCAAGCGCACCAAGGATGAGTTTCTACGGCGGAATTAAGGCCACCGGACGCGCGTCCAGCCCGCGCTTCCCATATCCGAAGGCGCGCCCTTCTGATGCAGCCCGATCTACCGACACCGGATGAATCCGTCCTCGCCGATCTGGAATCGCTGCTGCTGGCCATGGACATGCACCCCATGTTCATGCGCCAGCCCTTCAAAATCCTGCGCCTGAACCTGCGGGAGATGAAAGCGGACCGTCTGACGCCGGACCTTGCCGCGCTCAAGGAACGGTTTGCATCCATGCCGGATGCTGAACTCTACGCCGCATGGGGCGCGCTCCATAATCCCTTCCGGCATCAAGACCGTGTGCTGAATTGAGCAACGGCCCATCGCACAGGATCGACGGAAAACAGCGGGTGCAAATCCTCACCCTGCATGGCGCGGCTCGCCGTGTCGCCGCGCGTCAATTCAATGATTACGATGCCGACATTGCGGCCATGTATTGGGTGGGATGGCACGTCTCGAACGTGCTGAAATTGCCGTCGCCGCTGATCCGGCTGGCCATCGTTCTGGAACGCGATCCCTACAGGCTCGCCGATACAATCGGCGCGTATCACGCTCTCAAAGCCCGCGCATCGTTTCGCTGTGAACGCGCCTATCTGGAATTTCTTGGGCTGTACGATCAGATGACGCGAAAGCCGCTTCGCGCGGTCGATTGAGTGGCGGGGAAGCGCCTTGCGGCGCTTTCGCCAAGCATTTCAGCCTTGCCAGAAAATGTGGACTTCCTCGAAGCCCGTCTCGATGGCGAGGATGTCGGACATTTCCAGATCGCGGGCCATACGCTCATAGTCGATGTAATATTGCAGGTTGGCAGGAATCTGCGTGGTTTGCTCGGTGATCTCCTGCGCGTAGTCGGCAACAGAGGAATAGACGCCGCAATAACGGTCTTTCATCGCTGTCTCTGCTTCGTCCAGATCGCAGAAATACGCCACCAGCTTGGCCGCTATCGCTCCATGTTCCTCAATGAACGTGGCCAGCGCAGCCACGCCTTCGATATCCGCATATTCGCCGATATGCGCGCCCTCAAAGCCTTCGTGGTCATGAATCGCCCACTCTTCTGCGCCGAGGTTGGGCGATTCGGCCAACATCGCCTTGATACTATCCCAGATATGATCCTCGCCTTGCGTGGCGTCGATCCAGCGCCCGTGCAGGATGCCGTTATTGTAAGCGGCGAGACACGCCACATAGATTTTGATGGTTGCAGTTTCGTCCGTCATCGGAGGGTTTCCTTTCAATAGGAAGGGGTTGCTCATGCAACCCTGCCTCGTGGCGAACAGGGGGTGTGCAAGTGTGAAGAAGAATCTGCGGCGGGCGCACAAACGCAGCGCGGAGCCTCGGGAACCGCCGATTGTTCTTCACGCGCGCCGAGGGCGCAGCCCTAAGCAAGTATGCAGAACTTTGAACGATGGTGCTGTTTCACAACATGGCTTTCGAGCTCTTTTCCGAACGTATTGGCCCGATCCAGAGCACATCGAATCAGCTACGAATCGCCGGAGTTTAGATTCTCCTGTTGACTCAAGTGCGGGTTGTAGTGAGTCTTTAGATTGAGGGGCGGCATGAAAACGAAAAAGCATTTCCATATTTATGGTGACAATATCGTCGAATGTATTAGGGCATTTGACTATATAATCAGTGGACTAAATGATCTGGTCAAGAATGTCACGGGACCACAGCGCTCTGTCACGTGTCCAGTTTACGAAGTGAAGCTAGAAAATGTTGATTTAGTATTTCAGTTTTTACCCGGATACGGGGAGCGACGCTGGAATCAAGACATTTTGGCGTTTGTTCAACGCTCTGGAGGTAGACTTCGTGAAGCGGCGGATGCGATTATTACCCTCGTTGAACAAGATAATGAACGGCCGGTCGCAGCAATCGAATTTTGCGGCGCGCTCCCTGCTGGCAATCAAGCATGGCAAAGGCAAGGCAGAGCATTTTCATTCGCTCATGCGCGGATTCCGTATTTCTATGTCGCAGAGCTCGGAGGATTCGAGTTGGGCGCTGGTCGGGATCGGAAAGCGCAACGCATGCCAAATCCAGCAATTCCTTTCAGCTTCTTTACTATTACTAGCTATCAAGGTTCTGTATGCTTGCCCGTTTACGAAGCAAATGCAGGCGCTACGCAAGAAACAACTAAACTATATGCGCCAGTATTTGGAAAACTTGAATTTCTAGATTTCCTAAAATTAGCGATTTTGGGCGACGCGACAGAAAAAGCTGCAACCCGACTAGAAGATAAAAGCGTAGCGCTTGTGAAGCTGCTTGCGCAATCAAAGAAACGGCAGGACGGCTTGTCGCGCGAGCAATGGACCTCGGCGTATCAGGCGATCATTAATGGACAAAACTTGCCTGATTATCTATCGAGCCATGCTCGACTTTCTTGGAAGAAAACAGCTTACATTGCAGGGCTTACCACAACCGCTAAGCAATTTATGGACTTCGGTGCTCAAGCTAGTTTCGGCCTCACTTCTTCCGTCCTGCCGCTCTCGTTTGTTCCAAAAGAAAAGCGTACCTCTTTCAGTCAGAAGACAAAACTCCTTTACCCAGACATGGAAAGCGATTTTTCAAAATGGCTGGGTCGGGAAGATAGACATTTGGCGATTTCTTGGGTGATGGGGTTCAAACCGCGCGGAGATGATGCCCGACCAGATCGAGGCCTGCCGCCGCTGGCTAGGATGTTAATTGGCAATGACTGCGATCTATTGACGTTTGTCTACGGGCCTGCCCCGGTATCTCATTGGAATGAGCTCGCGAAAAATCCGGTGAGCCTCGCGAAAAAAAACGGGCTGTGGGAGGCTGTGCTCAGCGTCAGCGATGGTGTGTTGGTCGATAGCTCGACCAAACCCGACCTTACGCCCCGTGGATATCTCAAGCACACATGGTCAGCGGTGCTCACTGAAGAACACATTCCATTGCGGGTTAACGCGCGAGTTCTGAGTTTTGGCGAACAGGACGTAGACTCAGCGCTCCATGTCGCCTTTGAGT
>JAGOHT010000063.1 GCA_017996055.1 Alphaproteobacteria bacterium | reverse complement strand
GGATGAGTCGCCCCTGGCGTCAGCAGCAGACTGCTCGCGGCAAAGACCTCCGGCAATGGCAAACGCTGCGCCAGACCGGCCACCGTGGTCAGCACCAGACGCGGCAGGGGGCTGGGCTGAAGCAAGTCCGTCAACGTGGCGATGCGGCGGCCAATAATCGTGGCGCTGGGCGAGACACGGTCATAGGGCAGACAATCCCAGCCCGGAAAGGGCAGCACCGTGACATCGGGCGCGAAGAAGGCCAGCTCGTCGGCCAAGGTCGCGGCGCGCATATCGTCCAGCGCGGCATGAACAAGCGTGTGGGTTCCGGCGCGGCGCGCCAGCTCGGCCAACACACGCGCGTCATAACCGGCGGGGCAGCCCGCCAGCGTCAGCGGCTTGCCCGCAACTAATTCAACTGTTTCCAACATGGGCGGGGTTATAGAGCAGAACGCCGCGCGGTGGAAGCGTCAAGCAAACTTGCTTAACGAACGAGTTTATGCTGCAAAAACAGGCTTAAGATGGGTGTCAGCTTGTCTGTTGGCGGGGCACTACGACCAGCCAGCCAATCATAGAGGTCCTGATCCTGCTCGGTAAGCAGCGCCTCATACTCCGCTAGTTCCGTGACACCGAACCTGTCGAGATGCTTGGCGGCGAAGCTCCCGAGCAGCAAATCCATCTCCTTGGTGCCGCGATGGTGGCTGCGGAAACGGAGGCGGTCGGCCAGCTGTTGCGTATCGGCAAGCGTATAGACGGCGATAATGCGTAGCGGTCCCGGCTCCGTGTCATCGAAACGGCCTTGCTCAATTTGCGCTTTGGCTTCGGCAAAACTCTCGAACAGGCAATGACGCGTCGTCAGCAATGTTGATGCCAGATTGTTGCAGGAGAGCGGCGAGCATTCTGGCGTGTTGTGGCTGAGGAACGTCACGACATCGAAGCCCACGAGCGTCTTCGTCTCCGGCGTGCGGACCTTGATGGGGAAATCGGTGTTCGTCGTAATCAGCCGCCAGCTTTTATCCTCGCGATAATATTCGTGATCGGTGGTCTCATAATAAAAATAGGTCAGCCCTTTGGCATCCAGACTTTGCTCCTGAATCAGCGCGGCGATGATGTCAGGATTGTCAAACAACCACCAGCCGTTATGCTGCCAGTAATTGATGTAATCGGCAAAAGCCTGGCTCATGTGGCTGCTGACAGAATAGATATCAACCACTGGATTGGCTTTAATCCAATCCGGATTGCGAATGATGCGCTTCGCCATATAACCGGCGGGAACAAGTTTTAATTCAGTCATCGTGCCTCAGTAAGAATATTCGCCAAATTAGCAAATCGCCTTATAATTGTCACATGCGCCCCGCAATCCTCTTTCCGATCTTTGCCGCGACTGGCACTTTGCCCGGCGTTGGTCCGCGCACGGCCCAATTGCTGACCAAGCTAGACATTGCCAATGTTGCCGATTTGCTCTGGCACTTGCCGCACAGCGTAATAGACCGTGCGCGTTGCCCCAGCATTACCGCCGCACCATTGGGCAGCGTGGTGACGCTCCAGGTGCGGATAGCAGAGCATGTGCCGCCCAAAAGTCCGCGCCTGCCTTATCGTATCATCGCTTATGATGAAAGCGGGCAGCTGACGCTGAGTTTCTTCAACGGTCAGGGCAAATATCTCACCCAGCAATATCCGACCAATTCCGATTTGCTAATTAGCGGGCGGATTGAATATTATCGCGACGAGCGGCAAATGCCGCACCCCGAATATGCCGTTCCGCTGGCTGACGCCGCGAAAATCCCGCTGCATGAGCCGATCTATGGGCTAACCGAGGGTGTGGGCGGCAAACAGATGCGCCGCTTTGTGCAGGGCGCGCTCGCCAAGCTCCCAGCCCTGCCTGAATGGCTGGATGAGAGCCTCATCAAGCAGCGCGAATGGCCGGACTGGGCAAGCGCGCTGCAGACGCTACACAACCCCACCAGTATTGCCGCTCTAGTGCCGGAAGCGCCCGCGCGGCAGAGGCTGGCTTATGACGAGCTGCTGGCGAACCAGTTGGCGATGCATGTGCTGCGCCAGCATCACCGGCAACGCAGTGGCCGCCGCCTCTTGGCCACAGGAGCTTTGACCGGCCAACTTGTCTCCGCGCTGCCCTTTACGCTGACGGCCGCGCAGCAGCAGGCCTGGCAGGAAATCGCCGGTGATCTGGCGGGTGACACGCTGATGGTGCGGTTATTGCAGGGTGATGTGGGCAGCGGCAAGACCATCGTGGCGCTACTCGCCATGCTCCATGCTGCCGAGGCGGGCACGCAGGCTGCCCTGCTCGCCCCTACCGAAATACTCGCTAAGCAGCACCATGCGCGTTTGCAATCCTTCCTGCTTCCGCTTGGTATCCCCATCGGTCTGCTTATCGGCAAAGCGCCCGTGAAAGAGAAGCAAGCCGTGAACACTGCCCTGCAAGAGGGCAAGCTAGCGCTCGTCGTCGGCACCCATGCGCTGCTGCAGGAACCGGTTGGCTTCCACGATCTCGGTCTGGTTGTCATCGATGAGCAGCACCGTTTCGGCGTGCAGCAACGCGCCGCGCTGACCGAAAAAGGTCAGGGTGTCGCTGTGCTGGCGATGACGGCCACGCCCATCCCACGCACCCTTACCCTCACTGCTTATGGCGATATGGAAGTCTCGGTACTGGACAGCAAGCCGCCGGGTCGTCAGCCGATCGATACGCGGGTGCTTGACCTGGCGCGGCGCGACGAAGTGGTGGCCGGTTTACAACGGGCGCTAGACGAAGGGCGGCAAGCCTATTGGGTTTGTCCGCTGGTGCAGGAATCGGAAGTCAGTGATATCGCCAATGTCACGGAGCGCACCGCGCATCTCACCAGCGCGCTACGCGGCGCGAAAGTTGCCCTGATTCATGGCCAAATGCCGCCAGCGGAGCGCGATACCGCCATGCTGCGTTTCGCGCAAGGCGACCTGCATGTGCTGGTCGCCACCACGGTCATCGAAGTCGGTGTCGATGTGCCAAACGCCAGCCTGATGATTATCGAACATGCCGAGCGCTTTGGTTTGGCACAGTTGCATCAGCTGCGCGGACGCGTCGGGCGCGGAGCGACGCAATCCGTCTGTCTGCTGCTCTATCAGGGGCCACTGGGCGAGACCGCCAAAGCACGGTTGAGCCTGTTGCGCGAAACCGAAGACGGTTTCCGTATCGCGGAGGAGGATTTGCGCCTGCGCGGCCCCGGAGAGATGCTGGGGACACGCCAGAGCGGGCTACCCGACTATCGTCTTGCTGACCTCGCCGCGCATCATGATTTATTGCTCATCGCCCGCGACGATGCCAAGTTGGCGCTGCACCGCGACCCGACGCTGGAGAGCCCGCGCGGCAAGGCGCTGCGCAACCTGCTTTATCTCTTTCATTATGATCGCGCGATTGCTTATTTGCGGAGCGGTTAGGCCGTCAAGCCGGGCCGATGCCGACAAGCAAAGCCAAGCAAGGCGGCAAACGCAAAGATACACGCAGCGAGGGCGAAGAGCCCATCAGCAACCTGCCCATAGAGCCAACCGGCCAGAACCGGTCCGGTTAACGTGGCGAAAGCAGTACCCATCTGCTGCAACGCCATCACCTGCGTCTGTTCCGTGGCGGCGACGGAACGTGAGATGAAACTGGTGATGAAAGGCGAGACAACATCCCACACCAAGCCCCAGACGATAAATCCCACAGCCAACAGCAGCGCGCTCGGTGCACGGGCGCAAAACAGCGCCCCTGCCCCGGTGAAGAGTAAGCCCCCCACTAACATATGCCAGTCCTTGAGCCAGCGTCCGGTGCCCTGAATAATGACCGGCGCAGCCACCATCGTCAGACCCATGCTGGAAAAAATTACTGTCATCAACGTGTCAGAGGCGTGCCAGTAATCCTGGGCATGAATCGGCACATAACGTCCAACAAAAGCCTCGGCCAGAAAAAACAAAACCCAGATAGCCACCCCAGCCCGCGCTTTACGCCAGACGGTGACAGGTACTTCCTGCGCGACACGTTCCTGCATCTCAGGCTCAATCAGCGGCAGTTCCGACTCTGGCAAGAAGGCGGCAATCAGGGCATAAGTCAGCGCCAGCGCACTGATGACGATCAAGACCATCAAGGCAATCGACTTCAGCCAACCAAACAGCACGGCGCCAGAAGCGATACCCAGGCCACGAAACGCCAAGGCAAAGGCGAAGTAGCGGGAGCGACTCTTAACCGGTGCGTGCGCACCAACATAGGCATCATTCAGGATAATGGCGGCGGACAAACCTGCTCCCGCCATGATTTGTGCACAGCACATGACTGCCAGGCTTTGGCTAACCCCAATCAGACACCAGCCGATGACGGCTACCAGTGAGCTCGCGGCCATGACCAGTCGTTTACCCCAACGATGCGCCGCGTGAGCACAAACCAGGCTGCTCAACACGCTGCCGAGACCGCCACAGGCATAAATCAGCCCCATCCGGTCGGCTGCGACACCGTGCAACTCGGCCCAGGCGATGACGAGTGGAAAAATGATACCGATACGCAAACCGGAGACAAAGCGATCCCAGAGCAGGACCTGCCAATGGACGGGGGCTAGCGGTTCCCCCGCCGCTAGTGCGGGAGACATTAAGCGCCAGTAGCGGCGCTGCGCGCAGGAACACGCACAGCGCGCTTGAATCCTTGGGCAAAGAGCAATGCGGTCAAGTCGCCGTGATTGATTTTATGCACGGCCTGCGCCTGCACGCTCGGTTTGGCGCGGAAGGCGACCCCAAGTCCGTCACCTTCGGTACAGGCGGTAATCATCGGTAGATCATTGGCGCCGTCACCGACCACCATCGCGTCGCGCATTTCCAAACCCAGCTCATGGACACCCTGGCGCAACACAGTCAGCTTGGTATTTTTGTCGAGCACTGGCTCGGACACTGTGCCGGTCAGCTTGCCATTTTCAATCAGCAATTCATTCGCGTAATCGCGGTCAAAGCCCATCTGTTGCGCAACATGCCGCGTGAAAATGCGGAACCCGCCGGAGACCAGCCAAGCCTGCGCCGCATGGCGGTGCATACCGGCAATCAGTGCGGGGGCGCCCGGCATGGGCGTAATACGCGCCATCATGCTCTGCAACAGGCTTTCGGGCTGACCGGCAAACAGCGCCACCCGCTCCTGCAGCGCCGCGACAAAATCAACTTCGCCATTCATGGCGCGGCGCGTGATTTCGGCAACTTCTGCGCGCTTGCCGAGCACTTCAGCCATTTCTTCCAGCATCTCTTGCTGAATAATAGTCGACTCCATGTCAGCGATGAGGAGCCGCTTGCGCCGGTTCCGCGATGCCTGCACGATGCTATCAACCGGATAAGCGGCCACCGTCTCCGCCACCATCGCCCGTAAGGCGGTCAGGTTGGCAGCGGCGTTGACGTTTAAATCAAGCGCTTCATCGATGCTCAGCACCGCCGTCGTGACTTCTGTATAGCCGGACTCGCGCAGAACCTGCGTGCACCGCTGGGCGCATTCGGCAAGAAAAGCCGCGCCTGGCGCGGCAATGAGCGTTATCGTCGTCAGCATCGGTCAGGCAACCGCTGCGGTTTGTGGGTCGTCTTCCGCGACCCAATGATCTGGTTCTTCTTCGGTATCGGTCGTCACATTATGTTCCGGCAGCGCGCTATCGCCATCCGGCGTGGTCAAGCCCCCCATAACAGGGCGGGCATCCAACATGCCGGACGCCTTAAGCTCTTCCAGCCCTGGTAAATCTTGCAACGAGGTGAGATTAAAGTGGCTCAAGAATTCAAGCGTCGTCACCCAAGTGACAGGACGCCCTGGCGTGTCACGGCGACGGCCCGGGCGCACCCAGCCGCGCTCCAGCAGCATATCGAGCGTACCGGTTGCGGTGGCGACGCCGCGAATGCTTTCAATTTCTGCGCGTGTCACCGGCTGGTGATAGGCGATAATGGCCAGCGTCTCCGCCGAGGCACGCGGCAATTTGCGCTTCACTTCGGTGACGATCTGCAGTTC
Source organism: Alphaproteobacteria bacterium (assembly GCA_017996055.1). Lineage (GTDB taxonomy): Bacteria > Pseudomonadota > Alphaproteobacteria > UBA9219 > RFNS01 > JAGOHT01. The sequence goes on along the minus strand of JAGOHT010000063.1, from coordinate 5,376 downwards.
AGCGGCTAAGTCAGGCGCGGTGCGGAAACTATAGGTGCCATCAATCTCAACAAAATTGATGCCGCGTTCGGCATAATCTTGCTTGAGCTGTTCTAATAACGCGCCTAGCACGACTTCGTCGCCAATGCGATCGACCAAAGTTTTATGCGTTACCGGCTCCGGGCTGGCGAAGAGCAACGCCTCAATCAGGCGGAGAGGGGGATGTTCTGGTGTGTTCATGACGCAGTTTCACTTGAATTGGTTGATGCCGCCGGGTCGGGACGGCGGACAAAGATGGGGCCGAAAGTTTCTTCCTGACGCAGCACCAACTCGCCAAATTTGGCGAGTTCCAGGCTGGCGGCGAAAGTGGAGGCGAGCGCCGAACGGCGCTCAATTGGCGTTTCCAGCAACAGCTCTGGCACAAAACTGCTCAGCTCCGACCAATCGGGCATGAAGCCGACCATGTTGCGCACGCGCGACACGGCCTCTTCCAGCGCAAATAGTTTTTGCGCCGCGAGCGAATAGCGTGGCGCTTTCACGCGACGTTGCGGTGCCGCCAGCGACTGCAGCAAATCATAAATCGACAAATGATAAACCGGCACTTCGATGCGACGAATTTTCTCGGGCCTGCCCTGCAGGAAAATCTCCGAACCGAGCTGCGGTAAGGCCTGCAATTTTTCTGAGGCCTGGCGCATGGCTTCCAAGCGCTGCAACTGAAAGCGCAAAGCTGCCGCCATGTCCGAAGGGTCGGGCTCTTCCCGCTGCGGCACCGGCAGCAACAGGCGCGATTTGAGATAGGCCAGCCAGGCCGCCATCACGAGATAGTCGGCAGCGATTTCAAGGCGCAAGCGCCGCGCCGCGCCGATATAAGCGAGATATTGTTCGGCAAGTGCACTTATCGAGAGCGATGCCAGATCAACTTTCTGCTCATGCGCGAGGCTGAGCAGCAAATCGAGCGGACCGTCAAAGCCGCTGAGCTTGACGACGAGGTCGGTCTCGTTCTCCCCGGCTGGGGCTATGGCATTCTGTGCTACGGTCATGAGGTGCCAACTATGGGGTAAGCTGTGACAATAAGCCAGCCTGGATGATTCGGGAATGGCGGAAAAACCGACCTTAATCCAGCAGAATTAACTATATTTGGGCATGTACTACGGTGGCGGCTTCATGCAAAGCTCCGGCCTCAGCACGCGCCATGAGCTCTACCAGCCTCACCTGCTGCGCCGTTTTATCCCGCGCCAGCCCGTCGCCCGACAGGAATTTTCGGGCGCGCTCCCAGCGTTGCCAGGAGGTTGCCGTCATCGGTGGCAAATCGGCCAACGCCGCCAGCTCGGCAACGGGAGTATTGCAGATGAGCAAAATATCGGTGCCCGCCGCAAGAACCCGCTGACAACGGTCGGGCAAGGCTTCGCCGAGCGCCTTCATATCCAGATCATCGGAAAACAGCAGTCCATTGAATCCGATGGCGCGACGGATGACATCGCGCACAATCGTGCGTGACTGCGAAGCAGGCGTCTCGGCGTCCAGCGCTTGAAAGAGAATATGACTGGTCATGCCGAGTGGCATGGCTGCCAGCATCCGGAAAGGGACATAGTCCGCCTCAACCACTGCCTTGTCTTGCAGAACGACCGGCAGCGCCAGATGCGGATCCACCGTCGCGCGACCATGCCCAGGCAAATGTTTGATTACAGGTAGAACGCCCGCCGCCAGCAGACCTTCGGCAAAGGCATGGCCAAGCTGCCCGACGGCGCGTGGATCAGCGCTAAAGGCGCGGTCACCAATTGCCTGGTGCGTTTCGGCATGGGCGACATCTAGCACCGGCGCACAGTCGACATTTATGCCGAGCGCCTGCAGCTCTTGCCCAATCAGCGTACCCGCCAGAGTCGCCAGCTCGATACCGCGCGCTTCGTCATGGTGATAGAGCGCGCCGATGAGCGCGGGTGGCGGAAACTTAGGCCAATGTGGGGGCTTCAGGCGGGCCACACGCCCGCCTTCCTGATCAATTAAGACAGGCGCATCGGGGTGATTGACGCAGCTCCGCAGCGCCGTCACTAGAGCGCGGACTTGAGCCGGGTCAGCACAATTCCGACCCATCAAAATGAAACCAAAGGGCTGCGTCGCTGTGAAAAAGGCACGCTCCGCTTCGGTTAGCACCAAGCCGCTACAACCGCAAACAAACGGACGCGGGTGCGCCGCCTCAGGGGGCTGCTTTGACAATCAGGCACTCCACATGCGCGGCTTTCAAACGCCCACAAAGCTGGCTCGCCTCCATCGTCGGCATCGCCTGCGTCTGGATGCGGTAATAGACCCCCTTCGCGCCAAGGTCGGCGCGCACAGTGGTCAGCCTCGTCGTCCGCAAGAGCGCGGCGTGTTGGCTCACCATCGTCATCATCTTTTGCTCAGCGGCTTCCTGATTTGTGGAAGCGGCGAGTTGAACTCGCGACAGGCCTTTAGCGGGCGCTGTCGGCAAACTGGCCTGCGTTACTGGAGAAGGTTCCTCAGTATGACCAATGCCGCTGCGGGCTAATATTTGCGCAACATCCACCGGTGGCTTAGCCACAGGCTCCTCGACCGTTGGCAGCTGCTGCGGTTTCGCCAGCGCCACCATTTGCTCCGACGTCTTGAAGGGTTGCGATATCGGCGCAGCTTTCGCTTCCGGCGGCGTTTGAATCTTTTTCGGATCCGGGGCGGCTTTAATTGCCTTGGCCTCCAGCAACGGGGCGGTGACACGCGGCTTCACCGGTGTTGGGTTTTCTTCGCGCGCCGTCAAGATGCTCGGCTTCACGATCGACTTTTCCACGCTTTGCGGTGCCGGTTTATCGACCGGCTGTTCGGTCAATTTCTCATCAATCATCTCGGTGGTCGCCGGTTTGCTGGGCTCAACTGTCGGCGTGGGTTGCGCCTTCGCCGCATCATTTTCCGCCAGCAGAGCGGCATCGGGTTTTTCTGCTGACGGCAAGAGTTGCTCGACCTTACCGCGCCCCTCCGCCTTATCCAGCCGATCATAAACGGTGGTGTCTTGGTGCAAAACCGCGATTCCGCCTGGGTCAGTCGGGCGTTCTTTAACCGGTCCCGCTTCGGCTAAAATCGTCGGTGCAGTCGTGTTGAGAACAACGCTGCGTTTCAACAAATAATAGGTCACACCGCCGCCAACCACCAACAGGATGACCCCGAGGAGCGCAAATTTCCCGAAGGCGCTGCCCGAGTTATAGCGTTGCGGCCGGTAATAGGAGGATGGGCGCAATTCAGGGTCGATAAACAAGTCAGCCATTGGCAGCCTCCAGCGTAACAGTCTCAGGATCGCGCAACTCATCGAGCGGCGTCACGCCAAGCACGGCGAGCGCATTAGTCAGCACTTGCCGCGTGGCCTGCACCAGCGCCAAGCGCGCCAGCGAAATTTCTCGGTCATCGGGCTGCAGGAAGCGCAGCGTCGCTGCTTCACGTCCGGTATTCCACAAAGCGTGGAATGCGGTTGCCAGTTCGATGAGATAATAGGTGATTTGGTGAGGTTCCTGCGCCACCGCCGCCGCCGCCAATAAACGCGGCCAGTCGGACAGCTTTTGCATCAGCGCTATTTCTGCGGGCTCTGTCAGGCGGGTCAGCGGCTGCGCTGCCAGTTGCTGCAAATCATCAGCCAGCATGCCATGAGCTGTGCGGGCATGACGGATAACTGAGCAGCAACGCGCATGGGCATATTGCACATAGAAGACTGGATTGTCGCGCGACTGCTCGACAACTTTGGCGAAATCGAAGGTCAGCTCTGAATCCGGCGTGCGGGTGAGCATGAAGAAACGCACCGCCCCTGCCCCCACCTGCTCGACCATTTCGCGCAGCGTTATGAGATTACCGGAGCGTTTGGAGAGTTTCACCAACTCACCATTATTATAGAGTTTTACGATTGAGTTGAAGACGACATTGAGCTGCGCCTGATTATCGCTCAGGGCTGCCACTGCGGGGCGCATCCTTTCCAGATAGCCGCCGTGATCCTTGCCGAGGATGTTAATCATCACGGTAAAACCACGCCGAACTTTATCAAAATGATAGGCGATATCGGGCATAATATAGGCCCACTGTCCATCGCGCTTTTTCAGCGGCCTGTCCGTGCTGTCGCCGAACTGGCTGGAACGGAACAGTGTAAGCGGTACGGGTTCCCAGTCTTCCATCGTCTTACCGCGCGGTGGCGGCAGCGTGCCAGTATAAATCAGCCCGCGCGCTTCGAGCAGCGCGAAGGCTTTTTCCAACGTGCCATTATCGATGAGTTCGCGTTCGTTGGTGAAGACATCATGCTTGATGCCAATAAGCTGCAAATCCTCGCGGATCATGCCCATGATGAACTGCACAGCGAATTCACGCATCGGCGCGAGCCAGATGGCTTCATGCTGCCCCAGCCATTTTTTGCCATCGCGCTGCGCCAGCGCCTGACCGACATCCTTCAAATACTCGCCCGGGTAAAAGCCCTCGGGAATCGCGCCGATATCTTCGCCCAAGGCTTCGCGGTAACGCAGGAAGGTAGTGCGCGCCAGCACATCGACCTGCGCACCCGCATCGTTGAAATAATATTCCCGGGTCACAGCATAGCCCGCCTGCTGCAGCAAGGTGGCGAGCGTGTCGCCAATAACCGCGCCGCGCACATGACCGGCGTGCATCGGCCCGGTGGGATTGGCGGAGACATATTCAATATTCACGCGCTGTCCGGCACCGATGGTGCAGAGGCCGTAAGTACCCTGGCGCTGCAGGATTTCCCATACCTCATTTTGCCAGGCGGCGGACTGCAGACGCAGATTAATAAAGCCCGGACCGGCGAGCGTCGCCGCGGCAATGCTCGGCTCCGCCTGCAGCACAGGAAGCAATGCTTCGGCCAGGGCGCGCGGCGACTGTCCCAAGGGTTTGGCCAACAGCATGGCGATATTGGTGGCGAAATCGCCATGCGTGGGGTCGCGTGGCATTTCAAGCTTGAAGGCAGGCAGCGGTGACGGCAGCGTCCAGCCGGATTTTACTGCAGTCCGAACGAAAGCCTGACTTATTGTCTCTCTAAGCTGCTCAAACAAAGGCATTTGGTTTATCTATCTTCGTCGTTGATATGCATGTCATCTTCACACGCTCTGCGCCTGTGCCGGTTGTTTGCCGAGACCGGAGAATTATTCCATACCCCTGTTGGTGCGGCGAACAAGCGTTTGGACGCAATCGCTCGTGACCATAACAACATTCTTGGTTACGCCGCAGCATATCAAACAAACTTTTCCATCGAAAAGGCACGCTGATAAGCCGTCACGGCGTAACGGTCAGTCATGCCAGCAATATAATCGGCAATCAAGCGGGCTTTGACGTTTTCCGGCGTATCACTTTGATTATTCTTAATAATCCGATACCACTCCAACGGCAAGCAATCTGGGTTCCTAT
>JAGOHT010000211.1 GCA_017996055.1 Alphaproteobacteria bacterium | reverse complement strand
TCTGGTGACCATCGATGCGCCGGATTTTTCGTTGCGCGTCGCGAAAGCATTAAAGGGCGAGGGGATACCGCTCATCCATTATGTTGCGCCGACGGTGTGGGCCTGGCGCCCGAAGCGCGCACAGAAAATTGCTGGTTTCCTTGACCATCTGCTCACCTTGCTGCCTTTCGAGCCGCCTTATTTCACCAAGGTAGGTTTAGCGAGCAGCTTCGTAGGTCACCCGATTATCGAGAGTCCGATTGCCGCCGCTGATGGCACACGCTTCCGCACCCAACACCAGTTGGCGGGGGATACACCACTGCTCACCGTCCTGCTCGGTAGCCGCAATGGCGAGATTAAGCGGCTTGAACCGGTTTTTGCCGCCACATTAGCGCAGCTCAAAACACGTCATCCCAATCTTGTTTGCGCCGTGCCGACAGTGCCGCAGGTGGCCGATAAAGTGCGTGCCGCCGTGCGGAATTGGCCGGTGCCGACGATTGTAACCGAGACGGATGGTGCAAAATACGATGCTTTTAAAGCGTCGCAAGCAGCGCTAGCCTGTTCCGGCACTGTGGCTTTGGAACTGGCACTTGCCGGTTTGCCTGCCGTCATCGCCTATCGCATGAATCCACTGACGGTCTTTCTTTATCGCCGCCTCATCAAGGTGCGCTATGCCAATCTGGTCAACCTCATGCATGACCATATGGTCGTGCCGGAACTGCTGCAGGAAAACTGTGTGCCGGAGAAACTTGCCGCCGCTTGTGAGGTTTTATTGACCGATCCTGCGGCGCGCGCGGCACAGCAAAAAGAATTGCAGCAAACGGCGACCTGGCTTGGCGCTGGGGCGGGCTTGCCCTCCGAGCGGGCGGCAGCGGTCGTGCTACAAAGCGCCGGTTTCAAGACTGGGGAGGCGCGGTCATGAGGATTTTACAGGTTATTCCTGCTCTTGGCGCCGGCGGCGCGGAGCAGGCCGTCATCGATATCAATGAAGCGCTGATAAAAGCGGGTCATAAAAGTTACGTCGTCTCTTCGGGCGGTGACCGCGTTGCTGCTGTCGAAGCCGCGGGTGGTATCCATATCACCATGCCCGCCGCGAGCAAAAACCCGCTGCAGATATGGGCGAACGCGAAGAAGCTAAAAGCCATTATCCGCCAGGAAGGCATCACGGTCATCCATGCGCGCAGCCGCGCGCCAGCCTGGTCGGCCTGGTTGGCGGCGCGTTGGTGCAAGTTGCCCTTTGTTACCACTTTTCATGCCGCCTATTCTTATGGCAACGTGCTCAAGCAACGCTACAACAGTGTCATGACGCGCGGTGCGCGCGTCATTGCGATTTCGGATTTTATCGCCCAGCATGTGCGTGAAGCATATGGCGTACCGCCGGAGCGTATCGTCACGATTTATCGCGGCATCGATCTTACCCATTTTGACCGCGCTGCCGTTACGCCCGAACGGCGAGAGACTCTACGCACACTATGGAAGGTGGCGCCGAACCGCCCGATTATCCTGCTTCCCGCGCGTCTCACCCGTATTAAGGGGCAGGATGTTCTGATTGCCGCGATGTGCCACCTGATGGCACAGGAGCAGGCGGGGGATTCGGTCGTAGTGCTGATTGGTGCCGACCAGGGGCGCAAACATTATGTGCGGGAACTACTTGAACAGGCGGTTTCCGGACGGCTCAGTGACAGGGTTGTCATTGCTGATCATTGCGATGATATGCCAGCGGCCTATGCTTTGGCATCGCTTGTGGTGGTACCCTCACTGGTGCCGGAAGGGTTTGGCCGTGTGCCGGTCGAAGCGCAGGCGATGGGTGTGCCGGTGATAGCCTCGGATCTCGGCGCGACGCGCGAGACTGTGTTGCCGGATGTGACGGGTTGGCTAGTGCCACCCGACGACCCCATAGTGCTAGCCGAGAAAATCCATGCGGTCATGCAGCTCCCTCCTGAGGTGCGGATGCGTTTGGGGCAGCAGGCGGCAGCGCGCGCGCACGAAAAATATGCTTTGCCGATGATGACGGCGGCAACGCTCGCGGTCTATCACGATGTCAGTAAAGCTGCCGAAAAGGCAGAGAGCTAATGGCAGCATCGAATTATCAGCGAATTTTGGTAGTTCGCTTGGGCGCGCTCGGCGATCTCGTGCTTTGCACGCCAGCGTTCCAGGCCATTCGCGCAGCCTATCCGCGCGCCATCATTACGCTGCTAACACAGCCGCAATGGGTTGATTTCACCCGCACGATGCCGTGGTTCGACCATATCATGGCGGATGCACGGCCTGACCCTTGGGAAATTGCCTCATGGTTCGATTTACTGCGCCGTGTGCGCGAAAATGCGCCGCAATGCGTATTCGATTTGCAAGGCAAGCGGCGGCAAGATGTGCTTTACGCCCTGCTTGGCGGCCCGTTCGGCGGTATCGATTGGTCGGGCGCGGCCTGGCATTGCCGCTATCCGCGCGTCTGGCCGCCGATGCCGCATTGGCATTTCGTCGATTTTATCGGGGCGCAGTTGCGGGTGGTTGGATTAAATCTACCACAACAACCGGACTTTGACTGGCTCGATGCGCCGGTTGATGCGCTGGGATTGCCGGACAAATTTGTGCTGCTGATTCCGGGCTGCGCTCCAACGCGGCCAGAGAAACGCTGGCCGCATTTCGCGCTCCTGGCGCGCCGTTTGCAAAACCAAGGCATCGCCACGGTGATGATTGGAACAAAAGCGGAAGCCGATGTGCTGGCCAGCATTAAGCGCGCCGTGCCGGAGATGGTCGATTTAGGCGGCCAAACAACCTTGCTGCAAATTGGGGCGGTGGCGCGGCGGGCGCAGACCGTCATTGCCAATGATACCGGACCGGCACATATCGCCGCTGCTGTAGGGGCGCCGACGCTTAGCCTCTTTACCGGTAACGTGAACCCGCTCTGGTCGTCACCCCGCGGACCGCAGACACTATGGTTACAGGAAACAGACCTCGCTAATTTGACGGTCGAGCGCGTTTTGCAAGGCGTTACGCAACTCGGTCTACGACAGGTTCCATGCTATGAGTCATGATCTCGATCTTCTTCCACTGAATCTGCGCGCGTCGCAACAGCTGCTCGATAGGGTGACTAACCCGCAGCAGCCCTTCCTGTGCGC
>JAGOHT010000001.1 GCA_017996055.1 Alphaproteobacteria bacterium | reverse complement strand
GTGAAAAGCTTGACCTTGATGTCAAGGTGTGGCTCCAGCCAAAAGCCCTCGACATCCTGACAATATTCAATGCGCAAATGCCCCTGATCAACCGGCGCGCCCGTTTCAGCCGTGATCGCTGCTTTCATCTCAGGATGATTGAAGGCTCCGACCAAAGCGGCGCAAACCGAAAACTTATCCTGATTTTCACGAGTAAAGTACACCCGCGTCGCATTGTTGGTCTCGCGCTTACCATTAAAAATCGCAGTGCCTGGCGGCGCGAAAGGCAGTGCGGCGATGGCATCGACATCCCCCAGCGGCAGCGCATCGCTGAGCAGCCAGTGCTCATATGGCTCAGTATGATGCGGTGCAGACCGCAAACAGCGCAGAAAATTTTGTCCTGTGATATTGAGAGTCGACGACGGCTGGCGTAAGGCGACGGTCATGATAACTCCTAATATTGTTCCGCCGTCTTATGGCGCCACTGCTTGAAGAAAGCCGAGAGCTTATGCCGCCCAAGATTCTTGGCCAGCGTAGCTTCTGACTGCACCCAGTTAAACATGATGTAGCGGCGCGGCCCCTCAAAAGGTTCGTGCCCGTGCCAGGAATTATCCGCGCGTTTGAAAGCAACGAAATTGCCGCCATCAGGTGGCACCTCGGCAATCGTCGCGCTCATATCGTGCTCGTTGCGCAAAAAACGCAAGCGCCCTCCCTTCTGATCCCAATGCTTATCATTGAGATAGAGTAGGCAGGTGACAATCTTGTCTTTTGAATCGGCGTGGATACGCCCGTCTTTACGCTGGCAATGCCCGCGCACTGTAATCATCAGCGGCTTGTCGTGCAGATCGACGTCAAATTTTTTCCCTATCAGCGCCGTCATTTGCGGGCTTTGCAGTTCGGCAATCAGACGCGCGAACGCACCCTGCGTGTGCAGACTGCTCAAGGGAAAAATGCCAGGCGCGTTGATGGCCGGAAAGTCCTGCGTTATCGCCGCCAGGTCGACATCATTCAGCACACCGGAAGCGGTGAAGTAGGGGAACGGACTTTGCGTAACCGCGGCGGTTGCGAGAGTAGAAAAATCGATCATCAGGCGAGGCTAAAGTCACGCGGCGCAGAACGCAGTATGACAAAACAGCGCAGGCACTGGCCTGCGGCATATATGAGGTAGGTTATTGGCTCGACATAGTTTTCATCACCTTAATAGCCGCTGGCCCAATGATGATGATAAACAAGGTCGGCAGAATGAAAAGAATCATCGGCACAGTCATGACTGCAGGCAGCCGAGCCGCCTTCTCTTCCGCCTTCATCATACGCTCTTCCCGCATTTCCCCTGCCAACACACGCAAGGCCTGCGCCAGCGGTGTGCCATAGCGCTCGGTTTGAATCAGCGTATTAACGAGCGAGGTGATTGATTGCAAATCAACCCGATCAGCGAGATTTTGCAGTGCCTTAGTACGTTCTGGCAGTAGGCCGAGTTCGACTGATGTCAGGCCGAATTCCTCGCCAACAATCGGAAAGGTCTGCCCAATCTCACGCCCCACCCTGTCCATACTGGCATCGAGCGAGAGCCCTGCTTCAGCACAAATCACCATGAGATCGAGCGCATCGGGAATCGCCTTACGCAAAGTTTGTTGCCGTTTGACAGACTGGTTCTTGACCAAAATATTCGGCAGAAACCAACCGAAAAGCGCGAAGGCAAAGATAGCTAGAAAAGCCAACGCGGGTTTGGTCTTATAGCTGCCTCCGGCAAAGGTTAGAAAAAAGAAGAAAAACCCCATGCCGCCGCCAAGCGCCAGCTTGCTGAAGAGATAAATAGCAACGGCGTCGCGGCCGCGATAACCCGCACGAAGCAACTGTAGCTTCATATCGACGCTGTTGCTCTCTTTCTTCTGCATCTTCAGCGCGGCAACAATGCGCTTCATCAAGCTGATTTGCTTGGTCTTGTCTTTCGCGCGGCGGCTAACTTTTTTTTGCGCTTCTTTGACCAGCTCGCGGCGACGCTGGCTCACTGCACGCAAGCGCGCTTCCAGCGGATTGCTCTCGAGAAGAACCTTCCAGAGTATCCAGATGACGATGGCGCCGACGACGCCATAGACCCAAAGGGTGCCGCTATGATCTCGCAAAAAGTTCATATCTCGAACCGGATCATTTTCGCCATGATGCCGTGCCCCATCGCCATCAGCCCACCGGCGAGGTACATCAGCTTTACCCCTGTCGTGGTGGTGACCATCTGCATGATATAGTCGCGGTTGACGAGGAAGAGGATGGCAAACATCACGAAAGGCAGCGAACCAATAATCAGTGCACTCGCCCGTGCCTCTGAAGACAGCGCCCGAATTTTTAGCCGCAGCTGCCGCCGTTTACGCAACAAATCTGCTAGATTTCCTAGCGTTTCGGCAAGGTTGCCGCCGGTTTCGCGCTGAATTGCCATGGCAATAATCATGAAGCGGAACTCCGGCGTATCAACGCGGCGCGCGACATCCCACATCGCGAGTTCCATTGTCTTACCGAGCCGCACGGCATCGGTGATGCGCTCGAACTCAAGGCCGATTGGGTCCGGCATTTCCCGCGCCACGGCCGACATGGATTCGGCAATCGGCAGACCGGAGCGCAAACCGCGACACATGGTGTCAATCGACTCGGGGAAATATTTGAGAAATTTCTGAATCCGTCTCTTACCCATCTGGCTGACAATGAAATGCGGGATGAAAATCCCGAGCCCAACACCTCCCAACAGACTGCGAAACGCCCCCCACCCCATCATTTTATTGAACAGCAGGTAGAAGATAATGATCATGACCGCGTTGAGCAGGACATATTCGCCAAGTGCGATATTGCGCCCCGTCCGTTCCAGCTTGAGCCGTACTTGCTCCGGATTCTTGAGCAGCTTATTGACGATTTTATTAAGCACCTTAATAGAGCTCTCACCGCTACTGCGCCGCGCGCTCAGCGTTTCTCCCTTGCTCTTCGTCGACTCCGGCAGCTTCCCGGAAACACGGTCGAGGCGTTTGTTGATACCTTTGCTCATTTCTGCGCAATGACCTCCAGCAGCTGGCGCTCGAGGTTGAAATATTGCGCCTTGGGTAGGAAGGCAGGACGCAACCCGTGATTGATAAAATTGACTTTTAGCTTTCCATCAATCCCTTCACCTTCTACCTCGGCGGTGAAAAGGTCTTGCATGGTGATGACATCGCCTTCCATGCCGGTAATTTCAGAAATATGGGTGATGCGTCGTGATCCGTCACGCATGCGACTGACCTGCACGATCATATCGACGGCTGAGGCAATCTGCATCCGGATGGCCCGCGGCGCGAGATTGACGCCACCCAGCCCCACCATGTTTTCGAGACGCATCACCGCTTCGCGCGGTCGGTTGGCGTGAACCGTTGAGAGCGAGCCGTCATGGCCGGTATTCATCGCCTGTAGCATATCGATGGCCTCGCCGCCGCGCGTTTCACCGACGATGATGCGATCCGGCCGCATACGCAGGGCATTCTTTAGCAAATCGCGCATGGTAATTTCGCCGTGCCCCTCTAGATTAGCAGGACGCGTTTCTAACCGCACAACATGGGGCTGCTGCAGCTGCAATTCGGCAGCGTCTTCAATAGTGACGATGCGCTCGCCGTGGTCAATCATCTGCGACAAGGCATTGAGCAGCGTTGTCTTGCCCGAACCTGTACCACCAGAAATAATGATATTGCAGCGCGCACGCCCAGCAATTTGCAGCACCGTCGCCATCTGCGACGAAATGCTGTTAAACTTCGTCATCGTATCAAGCGTAATTTTTTTCTTAGAAAATTTACGGATGGTGATGGTGGGGCCATCAATCGCCAAGGGCGGGATGATGATGTTAACGCGGCTGCCGTCAGCCAGGCGCGCGTCGCAAAGCGGAGTGGTCTCGTCGATACGGCGACCAATGGCCGTGACGATACGCGTTGCCACCGCCTGCACATGGGCATTGTCGCGAAATTGCACGCCAGAGAGCGTGAGCTTGCCGCGCTGCTCTATGTAAACCTGCTTCGGACCATTGACCATGACTTCTGAAATGCTCTCGTCGGCGAGCAGTGGCTCAATCGGCCCTAGTCCCAGCATATCGTCAAGCAAACGATTGACCAGTTCCAGGCGCTCGGCAGCGTTGAGCTGAATCCGCGTCTCATTCAGCAGCTCGGTGACCAGCTCGGTAACATCGCGGTTGAGCTGTGTGCGGTCCATCTTGGCGGCCGCAGACGTATCAATCCGCTCCATCAACAAAGGCTGCAGACGCAATTTGGCTTGATCGATTGAAGAAGCCGCCATGACACGCATTTCTGGCATCGGTGTCGCCGTCACGCCTGCATTCGGTGCAGCAGGCGTAGTGACCGGCTTTGGCGCTTCCGACACGACCGATTCAGGTCCCATCACGGTCGCCGCCGACGCATTGCCCCCAACACTGGCGAGATAACCATTGATGAGCGCCGTAATCAGATCCCGCTGATCAAGCGCATTGAGATTGATCTGCTGCTGCTCAAAAAACTGCAGACTAACATCACGCGCGAATTGCGCGATATCAGCGCGCTGCAGCTTCCCCAGCTTGTCGGGGGGAATTTTGTCGCGCAAAACCGGCAGCAGCCGTTCACGCAAAGCGCGAATGGAGGTATCGATGCGACCGGCATCATCGGGCGGACTCATGTCTTCTTGTCCTTAACCTTATCATCCTTGGCGCCAAACCAGCCGCCAGATTTCTTTTTTTCCGTCGCTGCTTGCTTGCCCACCAGATGATGGAGGATAGCGCGATAGGCCTTGCTGCTCGCCGATTGCGGCAACATCGCCGCCACCGTCTTACCCGCGTTCGCCGCTTCAAGCGCGATTTTGTTCTCTTCCGGAACAGTGAAATCGATTTTGCCCTGGCTGTTTTTCTCAAACGTCGCCGCATCAATATGTGCCGGACGGTCTTTGGCGTGGCGCGCCGTGACTACCAGGACGGGCAGTGTTGGGTCGATACTCTTCAGCGCCATCTTGATCCTTAGCGTATCGCGGATACCAACCAACGATTGCTCAGTGATGACGATGACAGCGCTTGCTTCAGCGATAAGACGACGCTGGGTCGATATCATATGACGCGGCACATCAACAAAGACATAGTCGAAATTCTCACGCATTTCCTGCAGCACAGCTTGCAGTGCCGCGGCGTCGAGCGGTGCGCTTTCCTCAACCGACTCTTCGGCGCTGAGCACGGAGAGCTTGCTGCCCGCCGCCATCATCGCGCTCGCGACCATCAAACTATCGACACGACTGGGCGAACTCAGAATATCGCGCAGCCCCCGGCTCGGTTCAATATCCAGCGCTAGTGCACCATTGCCAAACTGCAAATCGAGGTCAAGCAGAGCGGTCTGCACTTTCTCTTCATTCGCCATCATCCAAGACAGATTAACCGCTAGGGTTGTCGCACCGATGCCACCACGCGTGCCAATAATATAGATAAACTTTGAGCTGCGCTCGACTTGCCCGCTACTGTTATTGCTCTGCGCCTTTTCCTGACTTTGGCGCAGCGCCTGGTCGAGCATCTCATTACTCAGCGGCTTGACGAGATAGTCAGCAATACCACTGCTGATCATCTGCCGATAAAGTCCGATATCATTAGCAGTGCCGATGGCGATAAGCTTGACATCATGACCGCACAGGCTGACCAGACGGGAGCAGGTCTCGGCCAGATTGACCTGGCCATCGAGATCAATAATGGCAAGCCGTGGCGGCGCAGACCGCTCCAGCATCGTGCCGAACAGCTCGACGCCGCCTATCTGCACCGTTGCCGCCGGCCAGCCCTGACGCTCGACCCAACCGCGCAGAATCTCCTGCGTGCCTTCGTCCATGACAAAGGCCATGAAGTCGGCATGCATAATGACGTCGTCAGCCGATCCGCTCATCTTGACTATTCTTTTGCTGCTGGAGGTTGCGTTGGGTCATAAAGCCCGGAGACCTTGTTTTCGTGATAACGCTGTAACGCCGTGGCGTCGCGTTGCCCATCGCCAGCGCCCAAAGGCCGCCCAACGACCAAATCTTCTGGCGCATCAATCATCAGCGCCAGATTGCGCTGGTTGGCGCAGCCGATTTGCGGCTGTGGCATGTTATCGTTCGGATCGGGATGATACTTCGTCCAGGGCGGACATTCTGGCGGATAGGCGCGCAGCGTGCTGCTGCCTGGCGCTGCCGGCGCGACAACAATCCGGTGATCCGGGTGCTTGGCTACAGGGTCATTGTCCGTCGTGACGCAGCCACTGCAAAACAGCAATGCGGTGAAGGCGAGGATGGATGCGCGCATCATTTACTCCACAATAAAGCCGCCAGAGACTGTCGCGGGCGGTAGTGCTGGCTTAATGGTGACAGCGGTCGGCGTGCCGCTAATTGGTTTCTTATTCACATCGCTACTGCTTTTTTGTGCAAAAACGACGCGCTCAACCTCGTCTGGCAGGCTCAGCCCATCGGTGGGTAACGCCAGCTGCTCGCTGCTGGGACGCACCAGATAGGGCGTCACGATAATCACCAGCTCGGTTTCGCCGCTCTTGAAGCGAGTGGAACGGAACAGTTCGCCGAGCACCGGCATATCGCCCAGCACGGGGAACTTATCGACATTCTGGTCGCTGTTGTTGGAGAGCATTCCTGCAATGGCAAAGCTCTGACCACTCGCCAGTTCCACCGTGGTATCGGCGCGCCGCACTTTGAGGGCGGGAACGCTGAAGTTGTTGAGGTTGACCGCGCCGTCACTGCTCAGCTCGCTAACCTCTGGCCGCACCTTGATATTGATGCGACTACTATTCACTAGCGTCGGAGTGAAGGACAGCTTCACACCGTAGTTCTTATATTCAATCGAAACCTGGCCATTGCTTTGCGGCACGAGGATGGGATATTCGCCACCTGCGAGGAACGACGCCGTCTCACCCGACATCGCCGTCAAGTTCGGCTCGGCAAGCACGGTGATCAGCCCGTCTGACGCCAACGCATCGATGAAGCCATTAATGTCATAGCCACGCCCTTCCGTGCCGAAATTCAGGGTATTGGCCGGTGTCGGCGAACCCGGCCGACCGCTGTTTAAACCGAACATCCCATTGGTGGCCAGTGCCGCGCCGCTCGAGATGCCGAAAGCAAAGCCTGCCATCTTGAACGCATTATTCCAATTGATGCCGAAATAACGATTGACCGAGCGCGCCACCTCGGCGACCCGCACCCGCAAATTAATTTGGTTCGAGGCCATCACCTCGACATGGTTGATAACTTCGCCTCCTTCCTTAGGCACGAAGCGCGCCGCAACGCGGCGCGCATCTTCCGCCGCTGCCGGATCACGCACCCGGCCAGTCAGCATAATCCCGTCCGGCACAGCGCTGACGATGACCTGATTGCCCGGCAACATCGTATTGAGAGCCTTTTGCACTTGCTCGGTGTTGGTGGTGACCATCACCGCACGATTCATCAGTTGCTGGTTATTTTCTCCGGTGGCGAGCAACGTGGTCTGACCCATCTTTTTGCCGAAGACCATAATCGCGGTCGGGCTCAGCACCTGGATATCGGCAATTTCTGGGTTGGCGATGAAGACCGAACGCGCCGGTTGCGTCAAGTTCACGGTGACACCGTGATCAACATCGACAGCGAGCGGCGACTCCGCTGCCAAGCTTGGCGCGCTGCAGAGCAAGCTGAGGAAAGTGAGGCTACGAAGCAGAGTGATGATACGGAGCATGGCGGGACGCCTCATTGTTGGAAGCTGATTTCGCTGCTATCCTTGCCACGAATGACTTGGATACGGCGGGATGCGTTGGTAGCAGAGTCAGGGCGCGCCAGTACCCGGCTGACATCGCTGTCCCAGGTAAAGCTGGCACGCGGTTCATGCTGTGCCTTAGCAGGGGGCTTTACCGATGCTGTAGCGTTCGGACTGAGCGCAATGCCCGGCGTAGCGGCGAGCGGCTCCTCATCCGGCACTTCGTCATGGCCCACTGGCTTCTCCTCTTTCGGCGGCATAGCAGCAGCCGCTTTCGCCGCTTCGGTTTCAGCCAGATTATCCGTCAAGCTTCGCAAGACGAGCGAGACCGTACTATTCCAGTCGGCAATGAGCGCGATTTTTTCGGCATCCTTAGGGTTGACCTCGAGCGTCGCCACATCGGCAATTTTCGGTTCCGTCACCTTCTCATCCGTCTTTTGGTCTAGCGCTAACACGCGCGCATTGACGACGATGGTCTCGCTGACGCGACGGTCGCGATTTTGCCCGTCTGTCCCCGGCACCGGCACATTATGCGCGACAATGACATCGACATGATCACCTGGGAAAATCAGCCCAGCGAGGCCGCTCACCGGCGTAATCTTCAGAGAAATCGCCCGCATACCTGGCGAGAGCGCAGCGGAAAGAAAGCCCTGCTCATGGGTGCGGAACACCCTGTTGCCCATAATTGGCTCACCGGCACGCAGCGCGCCACGCGACAGCGCGCCAACATAATCATCGACATTGGTCTGTTCCTTGATGAGCATATGTTCCTTGGGCTCTTCGCTCCAGGCCTGCCACTTCATATCGCTTTCGCGGAGCAGCGAGCCCGCGGCCAAATCACGCGCGGCAACCAGCACCTGCGGCCCTTTATGTTCCTCGACCACGGGCACGCCATTCTCGTCAGCAGCGGGTTTCAGCGCTTGACGCGCCAAAACGATAGCGCCGACCGCAATCAGCAGTGCCGCCAGCAGCATCATGATTTTGCGCGATGACATCCTTCACTCCTTCTCGCCGTAAGAAGATGTGTGCCAAGCAGCACCCACATCCCGCAACGATATGAAACCCACTATGTCTGCGCCGGATTGGCGCGGAAACTTTAGAACACCACTAGAAGAGCGCTGCCGCCATCATTCCCAGGGAGGTCAAGCCTCCGCAGGCAATGGCGACACCGTAGGGAATTGCCGTCTTACCCAACACCTGCATCATGCCTTCCGTCGGCGCGAGCTGCGGCTGCACCCGCAGACGCATCCAAGCCGCACCGGCATAACCCAGCGCCAGCAAGCCACCGGCAAAGGCCGTGATAACCAACAAGACACCGATAAAGTTCGGCCCCGCCCACAGCGCAATCGCTGCCAGCATCTTCACATCACCCGCACCAGCGAAATTGCCCGCGAACAAAATGAAGCCAATCACCAGCACCACGGCAAAGACTCCGAAATGATGCAACCATTCAATCTCTTGTTGTGACGACAACACATATAGAGGGAACAAACCCAGCAGACCCATCCACACCCAGTTCGGAATGCGGAACGACCGCGCATCGAAATAAGCGGCAGACACCAGCAGAAGTGCCGCCAGTATCATGAAGGTCAGATGAAAGGGCTGTAACACCGCCATTTTCGAAGTCCTGTCCCTGCTTTCCACCCGGCTGCACCGGTCTCTACGACGCTTCCAGCGCCAAGGCTTTTCCGCCTGATACCACCATGACAGAATAACCGTTAATGCCGCATTAAGCCTGATACATTAACCATAAAAAAACTTGTTATTTCAGTGTGTTATTTACTTCTCATTTACTTTTTCCTACTGCATTGCAGCCTCGCAGTTGCGATAGGAAACCATATATTTTGCAGGCCTTCTGACTGCGACAAAGTGTCCGCTCCGCCCCGCTCCATCAGTCGGCACGCTTTAACGCTTTTCCCTGAACGGTAAACTGCTAAGAACAGTGCCTATCATGGTCAGCTTGTTGAATTTTCTCGCCCGCCCCATCCTGTTTTTTTATGCCCTGCCCTGGCTCATGCTGTTGCTAGTGCTGGGCACTTTGGCACAGCGAACGGACGGTCTTTATGTTGCGGAGCAAAAATTCTTTGCGAGCGCCATTCTTTGGGTCGGCCCCCTGCCGCTGCCGGGCGGCTTGGCGATTCTCACCCTCATCACACTAAACCTGCTGGCCAAGCTCCTGCAGCAACGGGTTTGGACGGGGCGGAAACTTGGCACCAGCATCACCCATATCAGCGTTTTGCTCCTGCTGCTCGGCGGCGGCGTAACCATGGCGCTCCGCGAGGAGGGCTTTATCGAGCTTGCCCCCAAGGCGTCAGGTGCCATCGTCACCGACTATCACGCCCGTGAACTGGTGGTAGAGCAGGACGGCAACACCATTTTGCTGATGCCATTCCAGATCCTCCAGGCTGGCGAACAGCTCAAGGACCTGCCCTTCGGCCTACGTGTTGAGAGCCTTTGCCGCCATTGCACGCCACTACCACTGCCGCAGCCTGCTGCCGACCGGCACGGCGCGGCGCAAAAGCTGCAACTACAACCCGCAACCCTTCTGCCACAAGATGAAGACAATCTGGCAGGCGTAACATTTACCCTCAGTGGACTTGATGCTGCCCAAAACGGCACCTATGTCGCCTTCACCCCGCTCAAGGACATGCCAGAAGTGAAATATAGCGATAAAACCTATCGCATTCTTCTGCGCCGCGCCGAGCGCCCCCTGCCCTTCAGCCTTACCCTGCAGACTTTTCATAAAACCGAGCATCCGGGCACGCGGATCGCCAAAGCTTACCGCTCCGATGTCATCGTCACCGACGGCGCTGCCAGTTGGCCGGTGACCATCAGCATGAACGAGCCGCTGCGCTATCGCGGCTATACCATCTATCAATCGTCCTTTATCGAACGACCGGAAGTAACCAGCAGCGTCCTGACCATCGTGCGCGACCAGGGGCAGGTTTTTCCCTATATCGCAGTCACGGCGCTGTGCATAGGTATGCTGATTCACCTTTTCGGCCTGTGGCGCCGCCGGAAGGTGCCAACATGAAGCGATTGCTTTGCCTCCTGCTACTCCTGCTGACATTGCCGCTGCATGCCGAAGACAGGCTGCCTGACGCAGCGCTAGCGGCCTTTGGCCGCTTGCCAATTCTCCATGAAGGCCGCGTCAAACCGCTCGATAGTTTCGCGCGAATTTATTATCAGGCCGTGACCGGCCAGCGTGCCGCTTCCGGCAACACCGCGCTCGCCTGGCTGGCGCAGACCATGTTTAACCCGGCAGCAATCTCGGAACAAAAACAATTCCTGCTCAGCGACATTGATGCCACCCGCCGCCTGGGGCTGCCGCCGCGTGATGATCACCGCTATAGCTTCAAGGAACTTATCGCCGCGCTCTTACAGCAGAAGGATTTGCTCACCCGAATCCTGCAGAGCGAGAATCGCACTCTCTCGGCAGATGAAAAGAATCTGCGGAAGATTTATCAAACTGTCGATGAATTCCGCCAAATCAACGCTGCCATGTCGCTGCTGCTACCAGTAAGCCTACCGCTGGAGCCGCAAGCGCGCCATGACCTCGGTCTCGCCGAGGACGCACCGGTGAATTACCGCCAGCTGCGCCGCCTGAAACCGGCAGTGATGGAAGCGCTGCAAACCACCGTGAAAACCAAGCAGGATAAGCTCGAGGATTACAACGAAGCTGAGCAGCGCAACGCCCATCTCGCTTACCAGCTTAGCCTGCTGGAATCAGTGGGCAGCAGCAACACGCTGCTGCGCGTTATACCGCCGCTCTGGGACGGCGATGCCGTCTGGCGCGCGCCCTGGGATATTCTGGAGCAAAGCCTGGCTGGTCCCGCCACCCAACAATTCTTTGACCAGTGGGAACAGGTTGCGCGCGCCTGGCAGCAGGAAGATGCGGCAGCCTGGACAGCGGCACTCACTCGGCTGACAACGCTTACGGCGCAGGCGCATCCGGCCAATCTGCGCCCCCCCGCCCTGACGCTGGAAATTTTGCTCAACCAGTTGCAGCCCTTTACGCTCTGTCTGTTGCTCATTTTGGGAGGACTCGTTCTCTTCGCTCTCTCAACTTTTGGAAGGATGGCAGGGCGTGCGCAGCGCTGGCTGGGGCTCAGTGCACGACTGCTCTTCGCCAGCGCGCTCGCCGTGCATGGTTTTGGCATACTTCTGCGCATGCTGATTTTGCAGCGCCCCCCTGTCAGCACACTCTATGAATCGACACTTTTCGTCAGTTGGGTCGTGCTAGCTTGCGGCTTCTGGCTAGCGCTGCGCCGTCGTAATGATGACGGCCTGCTGATTGGCGGTGCACTGGCGGCTCTGCTGCTCGGTGCCAGCACCATGTTTGGCAATGATGGCGACACGCTGCTTGTGCTCGTCGCGGTGCTCGACACCAACTTCTGGCTCGCCACCCATGTCGTCTGTATCACCACCGGTTATGCCGCAACGCTGGTGACCGGCATGATGGCACATCTCTATCTGCTGCGTTGTGCGCGGCAGCCCGCTGAGAAGTTCCTGCGCCCACTGGAAAATATCCAACGGCTGGGTCTGTTCGCGCTGCTCTTCACCGCCGTTGGCACGATGCTGGGCGGCGTTTGGGCGGATCAATCCTGGGGTCGCTTCTGGGGCTGGGACCCCAAGGAAAACGGCGCGCTGTGGATTGTGCTCTGGCTGATCTGGCTGGTGCATGGCCGCATCGCCGGCCAATTTCAGGCACTGGGCTTTGCCGTCGGTATGGCGCTGGTCAATATCGTCGTTGCTCTGGCCTGGTTCGGCGTGAACCTGCTCAGCGTCGGGCTGCATTCGTATGGCTTCACCGATTCCGCCGCCTATGGTCTGCTCGGTTTCTGTCTCGGCGAACTGGTGCTCATCAACGTCCTGGCCGCCATTATCCTTATCCGTCGCCAGCGGGGAACCCATGCGCACTAAGCCCCTAGTCACACCCCTCCTGATTACTGCCATACTCTGCGGCGCCATGGCTTTCGTGTTCTGGCCGCAGGCCGAAGCACCCAGCTCGCCACCCGGGTTCGCCGCGCCGAGCTTTACCTGGCAAACATTTGATGGCAAGAGCAGCGCGCTCAAGGATAGCGCCGGACGCGCCACTGTGCTGCATTTCTGGGCGTCCTGGTGCGCCCCTTGCAAAGCGGAGTTCCCGCTACTCATGCAGGCGGTGAAACAAAACCCCGACATTATTTTTCTTGCACTCTCCAGCGACAGCGACCGTGGCAAAGCAGAGAAATTCCTGGCCGAAATGGGTGCAACGCCCGCCCCCACCAATTTGCTGCTCGGCTGGGATAAGGACAAGAAAATAACTTATGATTTGTTTATGACCGTCGCCTATCCGGAAACCATTATTCTCGACAAGCAGCACCGGCTGCGGCGCAAAATCCCGGGCGTCGCCGAATGGCAAAGCAAAGAACTGCAAGCTTATCTGCGACAGCTGCAAAAGGAATAATCAGAGCAACCCATGCTGTACCAGCGCGGCCTCGAGCTGCGCCGCAGACTTGAAGGTCACGGTGGTGAAACCCAGCGCGTCAGCCGCCGCTGTGTTGTAGGGCATGTCGTCGATGAACAACGTCTCATCCGCACGCAAATTATATTGCCGCAACAACAGCTCGAAGATCGCTGCTTCCGGCTTCGCCAGCCTGACCCGCCCCGACACCACGATACCATCAAACCGGTCGAGCGGGATATGCTCCCGTGCTTCATCAAACGTATCCGCCGCCCAGTTGGTCAGCGCATAAAGCGATGTGCCGCGCGCCTTGAGCGCATCGAGCAGCGCCACTGTCTCCGGCATTACTCCGCCGATCATCTCTATCCAGCGTTCGCGATATGCCCGAATGAGGTCGGCCTGGTGCGGAAAGCGCGCCACACGCTCGGCAATCGCCTCTGCCCAGCTCCGGCCACGATCCTGCTGCGCGTTCCACGCGCTGTCACACACTTCGCTGAGGAATTTTTGTCGCGCGACGACGTCCGGAATCAACTTGCGATAAAGATAATCTGGGTTCCAATCGACCAGCACGCCGCCGAGATCGAAGACGACATTGCGCAGCTTAGGCATCAGGTGGCGGCTTCCACGACAGCCGCTTCGAGCGCGCCTGCAGCGACGACCCCATCGGCCGCGATTTTGCAGCGGCTACCGATGACGGCATGCATCCCGATAAAGACATTGGCGTCCAGCTCGGCGAAGCCGTCGAGCGCGGCATGTTGCGCCACTACGCTACAATCACCAACCTGCGCGTCATGCGCGATGCTAGCATGGGTATTGATGACCACCTGCGCGCCCAGAATAGCCTGCGGTCCGATACTGGCAAAAGGCGCGATGATGCTACCGAGACCGACAATCGCCGTGCTGCTGATATAGGCGGCTGGGTGCAACAGTGTGGCGAATTTCGCCCCACGGCCGCGCAGTTTCTCGACCATCGCACGGCGCGGCTGCGGCCGCCCCAGTGCGATGACATAGAGCGCATCCGGCGCTAGATCGCCTTCCGTGTTCCCCAAGACCGGATAGGTGCCATGCGTGGTGCCACGCGCCTTGGTGTCATCCAGAAAACCGGCAATGCTGAAGCCGACACCGCGCATCCGGATAATGTCTTCGGCATAGCTAGCGACTTCAAGCCCGAAGCCGCCCGCGCCGACGATGATGAGATGATTGGGATCGGTCATGCCTACTTTCATGGCGTTTTCACCTGGAAGCCTTGTGCCAAAAACTGCTCAAAAGGGAGCACCTGGCTTTCTGCCGCGCGGCGCGGCTTCCATTCAATACCGTTGGCAGCCAGCGTTTTCTTGCTGATGACGAGTCGATGTGGCATCCCCATCAAATCGGCATCTGCCAGCTTCTCGCCGGTTTGCGGACCAACACGGTCATCATACAGCACATCGATGCCCTGCGCGGTGAGCTGAGCATAAACACGTTCGGCAGCTTCCGTCTCCTCTGGCGTGCGGGCGAGGGAGACCAGATGCACCGTATAGGGCGCGACTTCGTCCGGCCAAATCAGCCCCTTATCATCACTCAGACATTCCGCAATGGTGCCGAGCAACCGGCTAGGACCAATGCCGTAGCAGCCCATATAAATTTTCTGCTGCCCGCCCGCCGCATCGGTATAAGTGGCGTTAAACGCATCAGGGAAGCGAGTTGACAGCTTGAAGATATTCCCAACCTCAATCGCCTTGGCTTCCTCCAGCTCGACCTGACCGCCCTGATAGCCCGGCACGATGGCGCGCAGCGCCTCGACATCCTCGACCACTTCTTTATTGATGGCGATGCTGCCGCCCGGCGCGCGGAAAACCGTATCCTCGCCATATTCGGTCAGCGTCTGGAACTCATGCGAATATTTGCTGAAGATGCCGCCCGACGCATAGGTCACCAGCGTGATGGCACCGAGGCCGCAACGATCATAGACCTTCTTATAGGCGGCGAGCGCCTGGTCATAAAACGCGTCCAAATCCTCTGGCGTAGAATGAAAGCTATACATGTCCTTCATACGGAATTCGCGCCCGCGCAGCAGGCCAGATTTCGCCCGCGCTTCGTTGCGGAACTTGGTCTGGATTTGATAAACCGCACGCGGCAAGTCGCGATAGGACTGCACGAAGCTGGTGACCAGCGGCGTCACCACTTCTTCATGCGTCGGCCCCAACGCCAGGTCACGGTCGCCCGCGCCCTTGAAGCGGAAGAGCACATCCACCGTATCCCAGCGCCCCGTCTGATCCCAGATTTCGCGCGGCTGCAGCGCGGGCAGCAGCACTTCCTGCGCGCCCAGCCCATTCATCTCTTCGCGAATAATCTGCTCAATCTTATTGAGTGCGCGCAACCCTAGCGGCAGATAACTATAGACCCCAGCCATCAGTTTATTGACGTAACCGGCGCGCGTGAGCAGCTGCGCATTGCGACTGACATCGCTCTGGCTAGTATCTTTGCTGGTCTTGGTGACAAGTTGGCTGAGACGCATGATGAAATCCTTTTGTTTGCGCGCGTATGATGCCCGATGGCGGGATTGGCTGCAATCTCTCTATGACCCGTGGACGTTACGGCGCGGTCGGCTGCTGCGGACTGTTGGTTACCGTTGGGCTGGGGCGCAACGCCATTTGTTGATCCGCGCTATAGCTTTGATAAATTGCCCGGTCCCGCGGAGCATCAGGCTTCGTACAAAAGCCTTTACGAACATAATCTGGATTGTTACCCAAAATTTTACCGGTTTCACCTGCGACAACCGCGAGCGCCAGTGGGCTCTGCTGCCAGTTATTGGGGGCAATCCCCAATTCGCGCTCTGGCCAGGCCATGATGGGCTTGAGCGGCTGACTGCTGCTAACCTGCTGTCGCCAGGTCGCCATAGTGCGCAAAGCATGATAGGGCAGCACCAACAGAGCAAGCGCCGGTTCCTTCTCCGCCCCCAGCTGCTGACCGACATTGCGACAATTCTCGCCGGTGTTGCGCCCCAGCGGATCGAGCAGGATTTGCAGCGGCGCGCTGCGCCCGCCCAGCCGCGCCAAGCCATCCTGAAAGACCCGCTCCATATAATGCGCTTCGACTTCCTGCGGCTTCGGCAACGAATGCCCCGCCTCCGCCATGCGCGGCAACAGTTGTGTGGCAAAAGAAGTCTGTGTGATGACTGCACCGCCCGTGAAATAGACCCTTTCAATCACGTTGTTCGCATGGACGATGCCCGCCGCCTGCGCCGTGATCACCGGTGTCATTGGGCCGCCGCCAAACACGACGAGCGCCGGAGGCATGGTGCGCGGAAAATGCATCAGAGCATCAAACATGCCTGTTTGCGCCGCAGCAAAACGCCGTTGCCCTAAGCTACGCGCCAACCCCGTGCCCCAACGTGTCAGTTGCTGTTGTGCATTGGCAAAAACCGAATCGTTCATTTTCGACACGCAATTAACTCCTTGAATATCAGTCTAATAATCAATTTCACGGCCTGAAAGCAATATCGTCACGCGCTATTGCGCTTTGGTAAAAGCAGCAATTTTTTCAGAAAAATACGCAGGTGGCAGTGCCGTCACCACAATCGGATCGCGTTTCGCATAAAGCGGCAGGCTCAAGCTGTAAGCATGGAGCAGCAGCGCGGCGTTGCGCGGTGCCAGCCCATATTTATCGTCACCGACAATCGGGCAGCCGATATGCGCGCAATGCACCCGCAGCTGATGCGTCCGCCCGGTTTCAGGCGACAGCGTGAGCCAGCTATAAGCACCATCGGCGCTCTGCCCTAGCACCCGATAAGTGGTGGCCGCATCCTGCCCCTTCGCATCCACCGCCATGCGGAAGCCAAAACCGCCTAGCGTCCCCTGCACCCGCAGTAACGGCGCAACGACACGACCGGTCTGTTCCGGCGGCTGTTCCTGCACCACGGCCCAATAAGTCTTTTGCACCTGATTAGCGGCAAACAACTTCCCCAACCGCCGCAAAGCCTCCGGCGTGCGCCCCAGCACGAGACAACCGCTGGTGTCGCGATCTAGCCGATGCGCCAGTTGCGGCAGCTGCTTCAAACCAAAACGCAAATCATCAAGATAATCGGTGAGCGTCACGCCGCCACCGACGCCCTTATGCACTGGCAAACCCGCTGGTTTGTTGATGATAAGAACAGAGTCATCTTGGAACAAGATTTGCAAATGATCAGCAGGCACGATGCTCACCAGCGCAGCTCACTCATCATATGCGTCGCCTGACGTTTTTGTGCTGCGATATAGGCACGCAGTTGCTCATGCGTGCCGATGCCAAGTCGCTCCAGCTCCGGCGCATGAACACCGGTGGTGATCCACATACTACGCAACCCGGCACTATTCGCACCCCAAATATCGGTATGCAAATTATCACCGATCATCAGACAGCGCGTCGGGGTGCTCTGCAATTCCGTAATAATGCGCTTGAACACTGACTCATACGGCTTGCCAAAATCATCACGCACATCGCCGCCCGCTGTGCGATAGGCCTCTGCGATAGACCCACCCGCGATGCCCAGACGCGTGCCGCGCATAACCGTGCGGTCCGGGTTAGCGCACAGCAGCGGTAACCCCGCTTCGCGCCAACGCGAGAACTGCGGTTCATAATCGCTGAGCTTTTCTTTACCGGGTGCAACCCCCGTGCACAGAATAAAGTCAGCATTTTCTGGTTCCGCTGCGGCCTGTAGTCCAAGCGCCAGATATGGCGCAGTTTCATGCGCGGGGCCAATTGTCAGACAGCGCTGCCCCAAACGGCTGAGCCAGGCATCGCCGCGCTCCTGCAAGGCTTCATAAGCAAGTTGTCCTGAGGTGAGCAGCGCATCGTAATGCTCCCCCTGACGGAGGCTGAATTTATTGGCGATATTGGCAGCGGCGAAAACTACAGGCCTGGGAGAATTGGACAGAATGCCGATTTTCTTGCCAGCCGCACGCAGCCCCGCAAACACGGGCAATACTCCCGCAAAGAGTGCCGTGCCATCATGCAACACGCCCCATAAATCAAACACAAAGGCTTCGTAGCGGTCAGCGATCTTACTGAGCCCAACGGGGAAATCAGCGGGAATCATGGGATCAGCGCCGCTTCGACCGCCTCGCAGATATAATGATAGAGGCAGAGATGCACCTGCTGGATATAGGGCGTATGGCGCGACGGCACATCAATGAGAATATCGGTGAGCGCCGCGAGTTTGCCACCGCCCTCACCTGTCATAGCGATTGTCGTCAGACCCAGCGTCTTGGCTTTTGTAAAAGCCGCGACGACATTCGCCGAATTGCCGGAGGTGCTAATCCCCCACAAAACCCCACCGGCCTGCCCATAGGCTTCGACCTGACGGACGAAAACCTGCTCATAGCCATAGTCATTGCCGACCGCCGTCATGATGGCGCTATCCGCTGTCAGCGCGATACAGGGATAACCGCGACGCTCCTTGAGAAAACGCCCGACCATCTCGCCGGCAATATGCTGCGCGTCCGCCGCCGACCCGCCATTGCCGCAGACCAGTAAAGGTTTATGGGTTTTGAACGCAGCAGCAATCGCCGCAACGGCGGCATCAGCACGCAGCGCTGCACTATGCTGTGGCATACTGGCAATCAATGCGGCAGAGTCTAGCAAATGCTGGGAAAGCGATTTCATGGTTAGCTCATCTTGCTCGGAGTTCTTCGATAAAGCATTGGCACAGTTTAGCTGAATTTGCTACTGCTGGGGGCTGATTTTGCCAAGCCTGACGGAGCAAGGCCATGACAACACCTGCAAGCGCTGACGCCGCGTCAACCACGACGCCGCCGATTGTACCAGTCATTCTGTCCGGCGGGTCCGGAACGCGCCTGTGGCCGCTCTCACGTGCGGTGAGCCCCAAGCAATTTCATGCCTTAAATGGCGACAAAACGCTATTTCAGGAAACAGCGGTGCGCTTGCAAGGTAACAATTTCCAAGCGCCCATCGTGATTTGCAATCACGAACACCGGTTTATCGTCGGCGAACAACTCCAGGAGATCGGCATCCAGCCCGGCAGCGTGCTGGTCGAACCTGTGGGACGTAACACCGCACCTGCTGTCGCCATTGCCGCTTTGCTGCAGGAAAAAAATCCGGAAGCCCTTCTGCTCATCAGCCCCGCGGACCATGTCATTCGCCGCCCCGATCAGTTCTACGCAGCTGTCAATGCCGCCGCAGTGATTGCCCGGCAAGGTTTTCTGGTCACCTTCGGCATAGACCCCGCGACGCCGGAAACTGGCTATGGCTATATCAAGCGCGGCGCGGCATTGAATGACCAAGCCTTCGCCATCGCGCAATTTGTTGAGAAGCCCGACCGCGCAACGGCGGAGCGCTATGTCGCCGACGGGCATTATTATTGGAACAGCGGCATCTTCCTGTTCCGCGCGCGGGACTATCTCGCGGAGCTGGAGCGGTTGCAGCCCGCCATGTTGGCCTCCTGCCGCGCTGCCCTCGCCGAAGCGAAGCAGGATTTGTTTTTTTATCGCCTGGGCGACAGCTTTGCCGCCATTAAGGGCGACTCGATCGACTATGCCGTGATGGAACATGCCGCCAAGGCCGCCGTTGTGCCCGTAGCGATGGGCTGGTCGGATGTCGGCTCCTGGACGGCTGTATGGCAGGATGGCGTGAAAGATGGCGACGGCAATGTCGTCCACGGCGATGCCGTCACCCTGGATACCGAGAATTGCTACATCCAAAGCGAGAACAAGCTGGTGGCAACCATCGGCCTCCGTGATCTCGTGGTAGTGGCAACCCGCGATGCCGTACTGGTTGCCGACAAAAAGAGCGACCAGAAAATCAAGCAAATGGTCGAGAAGCTGAAAGCCGCCAATCGCCGTGAGACCGAGACGGATATCATCGTCAACCGACCCTGGGGCTGGTTCATGACCATCGATGCCGGACCACGCTTCCATGTCAAGCAAATCGTCGTTCATCCAGGCTGCAAACTTTCATTGCAGAAGCATTTTCACCGCAGCGAACATTGGGTCGTGGTGTCCGGCACCGCCGTCGTGACGCGCGGCGACAAGCAGTTCCTGCTGCGTGAGAATGAATCGACCTACATTCCGGCAGGTGAAGTCCATCGGCTGGAAAATCCTGGCAAAGTACCGCTACGGCTCATTGAGGTGCAATCAGGGTCTTATCTCGAAGAAGACGATATTGTTCGGGTGGAAGATGCCTATGGCCGTGTCGGCTGAGACTGTGCCTCCTTGTCGTGTATTAATTTGGTATTGGGGGCGCACCGGTGCCGGACCGCTTTATGCCCTGGAACTGCTGCGTAGCTTGGCAGCACAGCCTGGCTTGAAGGTAGAGGGCAGCATCGCAGCGGGCAACGCCCTCCGCGACGAGACCGAAGCGCTCGAGCTGCCGCTTACCATAGTGCCAACCTATGATGACCGTAAGAGTTTTGCGCTCACGACGCTGCGCTTACCATTAATCCGCCATAGCTTTAACAAGTTCTTGCGTAAACATCGCTTCGATATTGTCCTATCGACCATGAATCACCTCTGGACTCCGTTCCTAGTGGATTGTGTTACCGCCAGCGGCGCTGCTTATATCCCCGTCCTTCATGACGCCAAGCCGCATCCGGGTGAAGCACAACCATTCTGGTGCTGGCGACGGCAACGCGAGGTCAATGCAGCGCGCGCCATCATTACCCTATCCGAAGCTGTCGCTAATGGTGTCTCGCAGTTAAACCATTTTCCTCGCAGCAATATCAGCGTCATTCCTTATGGTATTCCGGCCATGCTCGGCGCACGACAGGAAGCGCGTCTTTTCCCAACCAACCGCCCCTTCCGCTTTCTCTTCTTCGGCCGCATCATGGCCTATAAAGGGCTGACGCTTCTCGCGGAGGCGTATCATTTGCTGCGCGCTCAAACTCAGCGGCCTTGTGAACTTTGGATCGTTGGCGCAGGCGATTTCACCCCTTATCAAGCTGCTTTGGCTAAGCTGCCGGATTGCACCATCATCAATCGCTGGCTCAGTGATGCTGAGATTACAGGTCATCTCAATGAGGCTGACGCGGTCGTGCTGCCTTATACGGAAGCGAGCCAGTCCGGCGTGACCAGTCAGGCCTATGCTGCCGGTCTACCGGTCATCGTAACGCCGGTCGGCGGCCTAGCCGAACAGGTTGTACCAGACCAAACCGGTTTACGCAGCAAAGCGGCGACCGCTGAGGCGGTGGCGACTGCAATGCTGCAAATGCTCGACCCAATCCGCTATGAACGCATGGGGAAGGCGGTTACGGCTTTTCGCGCCCAGAATACCTTCATGGCGCAAGGCGCGCTCTATGCCAACCTGTTCCGTCATGTCATGGCACAAACTGGGAAAGTGGCATGAGCGCCCTGCGCAAAATCCTCCATCGTGGGTGGCAGTGTCTTCCACAAGCGCAGCGCCGCGCGCTGCTATTTGCCGTCACGCGCCAGCTGGCGCCCCGTCCCATGCTGTCTGCGCCCACGGGCTATCCCGAGCCGATTATCGTCGCCGGTTTTCTCACCTCAGCGACCGGTCTCGGCGAATGGGCGCGCCTAGCGTTACAGGCTTTCAAGGCGGCAGGTTATGATGCGCGAGGCATCGATCTCGGCGCGGCGATGATGCAGGGCAGCGATCTACCGCGCGGTGATTGGCGCGATAGCCACGACCACATCGGTACAGGCACCCTTATGCTCCACGTCAATGCCCCCTATGTGCCACTTGCCATGCGCCTGCTAGGCAAGCAGTTGGTAGCCGAGAAAAAAATCGTCGGCTGCTGGGCCTGGGAATTGCCGGAACTACCGCCTGACTGGTTGCACGGCCTGCCCTTCGTCCACGAAGTCTGGGGCTTGTCTCGCATGACCAATGACGCGGTTCGCCGTCATACCCGCCTGCCCATTAAGCTGGCGCCACCGCCGGTGGTTCGCGGGCCAGCAACACCGCCCGGCGAACGCCTGTGGCAAAAGCCTTCAAACTGCACCGCCATCCTTACCATGTTCAACATGGCGTCGGGCTTCACTCGCAAGAATCCACTTGGCGCCATCGCTGCCTTTCAACAGGCGTTTGCCAATGATCCGCAAACCATCTTGGTCATCAAAACCATCAATCCCGAAAGTTATCCGGAGGGTATTGCCCAACTGCGCGCCATAGCCGCACAAGCCGCCAACATTGTGCTTATCGATCAAACCTATGCGCCGGAGCAGGTCGAAGGATTGATTGAAACCTGCAATATCGTGCTGTCGTTGCATCGCGCTGAAGGTAGCTACGGATTAAACTATGCCTGCGCTCTGGGCATGACTCGTGGCAAACCAGTTGTCGTCACCGCCTGGGATAGCGGCATGCCTTTCAAAACCACCAAAAATTGTTGCCCAGTGCCCTTCGTCATGGTGCCCGCCCACGATCCGCAAAAAACCTACGATGACCCCAACCAGACCTGGGCCGAGCCTGACATCAATGCAGCGGCATCTTACCTAAAAAGGTTAAGGTCTGACCCGCGGTTTGCCGAGGACCTTGGCAAGCAGGCAAAGGCTGACATCTCAGCAAAACTTGGCCTTACGAGTTACGCGGCGCTTTTGCAAAACTAGTCTGCGACATTTACGAAACGTCCGGCGGAAAGCTTGAATTCCCACCCTCGCTATGCGAGACATCCTAAGCGAGCGCTGCGTGAGTGCGTGCGAATCAAGCGGTTATTGTATCTACGGCAGGATCATTGGATGAAAAAAGCCCTGATTACCGGGATTACCGGTCAAGACGGTGCCTATCTGGCACAGCTGCTTCTTAATAAGGGCTATACCGTCTATGGGGCTTATCGCAGGAGTTCATCGCCGAACCTATGGCGGCTCGAAGCCCTTGATATTGTTGACCGCGTTCAGCTGATTTGTCTTGAGCTCACCGACCAGTCCAATATTCAAAGCGCGATTGCACAGATTATGCCCGACGAGGTGTATAACCTGGCAGCGCAAAGCTTTGTCGCTGCCTCTTTCGCTCAGCCGATTTATACTGGCGAACTTGACGGTTTGTCGGTTACGCGGATGCTCGACGCCATCCGCACCCAGAGCCCACAAACGCGCTTCTATCAGGCCTCGACCTCCGAGATGTTCGGCAAGGTTCAAGCCGTGCCGCAATGTGAGACCACGCCCTTTTATCCGCGCAGCCCTTACGGCGTGGCCAAACTCTACGGTCATTGGATTACTATCAATTACCGCGAGTCCTACAACCTCTTCGCCTGTTCCGGCATCCTCTTCAATCATGAGTCGCCGCTGCGTGGCATCGAATTCGTCACGCGCAAAATCACCGACGGTATGGCTAAGATTAAACTCGGTAAGAGTGATGTCCTGACGCTCGGCAATCTTGACGCCAAGCGTGATTGGGGCTTCGCCGGCGATTATGTCGATGGTATGTGGCGGATGCTGCAGCAAGAGCAGCCGGACGATTTCGTGCTGGCAACGGGACGAACCAGCACCATTCGCTTCTTTGTTGAGCTTGTCGCCCAAGCGCTCGCACTTGACTTGGTCTGGCAGGGCAGCGGCGTTGATGAAGTCGGCGTCGATAAACGCACGGGTAAAGTCTGGGTAAAAATCAGCCCCGATTATTACCGCCCCGCCGAAGTTGATTTACTCGTCGGAGATCCTAAAAAAGCTAAGGAACAACTCGGCTGGGCAAGCCAGATGCAGCTTGAAGCGCTGGCCACCACGATGCTGCGCGCTGATCTCGCACGCATCGGGGGCGCGACGCCGCGCGCCAGCATGGCGCAGGCCGCCTAACTGTCCCCTCACCCATTCCCCTTAAGCCGGAGCTCTTCGCGCATGTTAACCGCCAAGAAAGTGGATCCCATCCCCACCACTGCCGCACCAATTACAATTCCAGTTTACCGCCCGGCCTTTTGGGGCAATGAGAAAAAATACGTCAATGAATGCCTCGACACGCTGTGGATTTCCTCGCGCGGCACCTTCGTCGAGAAATTTGAGCAAGAATTCAGTGCCTATACCGGCAACCCATTCTCAACAGCCGCATGCAACGGCACAGTCGTTCTACATTTGGCACTGCTCGCTCTCGGCATCGGCCCTGGTGACGAAGTCATCGTCCCCAGCCTAACCTATGTCGCTAGCACAAATGCCATTGCCTATGTCGGCGCAACACCGGTTTTTGTCGACTCGCGTCGCGACGACTGGAATGTTGATCCGGCCTCCATCCGCGCCGCCATCACACCGCGCACCAAGGCTATCATGGTGGTGCATCTGTATGGCCACCCTAGCGATATGGATGCCATCGCGGCGATTGCGCACGAACACAACCTCAAAATAGTCGAAGACTCTGCGGAAGCTTTCGGCGCAGCTTACAAAGGCAAGCATGTCGGTAATTTCAGCGACGTGACAACCTATAGCTTCTTCGGCAACAAAACCATTACGACCGGCGAAGGCGGGATGATCACCTGCAAAGACCCATCTTTGCATCAAACCATTCGCAAGCTGCGTAATCAGGGCAATGCTGAGAATCGCGAATACTGGCATGATGTTATCGGCTATAATTACCGCATGACCAATATCTGCGCAGCTATCGGTCTCGCTCAGTTGGAAAAAGCGGACGAAATTCTGGCCCACAAGCGTCTGGTCGCCTCCTGGTATCGGGATGGCCTCGCCGGACTGCCCCTGCAATTCCATGATGTGGTCGGCGACGTCAGCCACTCTTACTGGATGTGCTCGATCGGAGTGCATGACGCCACGCAGCGCGATCCGCTGCGTCAGGCACTGCGCGCCCAGGGAATCGAAACGCGCCCGGTCTTCTACCCGAACCACACACTGCCAATGTATGCTCAAACACCCGCACCGCTGGTTCCGAACGCGGTTGCCATCAGCTCCGCCGGCATCAATCTGCCGAGCTTCCCTACATTGACGGAAGCAGAAGTGACGCAAGTTTGCGACGCCGTGCATGACTTTCTAGCCTGAGGTCCCGTGATGGCCGAGGCGCAGCCCCCCTATTTCTCCATCGACGAACTTGAAGCCCTGGGCTTCGGCTTCATTGGCCGCAACGTCAAAGTTTTCCGCCACAGCATCATCGTCAATCCCGCGCATGTGCACTTGGGGCATGGCTGCCAGATTGACGACCATGTGCACATCATCGCCGGACAGCAGCTGCATATCGGCAATCGCGTCCATATCGGCTGCCACAGCAGCATCCTGGGCGGCGGCACCTGTATCTTGCAAGACTATGCCGGGCTTTCCAGCGGCTGCCGTCTAGTGACTGGCACCGACGATTTTCATGGCAATGCCATGACCAATCCTTGTGTACCCCCTGAGTTTCGAGCAGTGAAGCGCGGCACCCTGACCCTCGGCAAACATGTCATCGTCGGCTGCAATACGGTTATTCTCGCCGACAGCGTGATTGGGGATGGGGTTGCCATCGGCGCGGCCAGCCTAGTCAACGGCGACCTTGACCCTTGGACAATCTATGCCGGTGCTCCGGCACGCGCCAAAAAGGTTCGCCCGTCAGCAATCATCCTGCGCATGGAACAAGAGCTTATTGACCGTCATGGCTATTGAGGGCCACGCCGGACGCGGACACGCTTTATGCAGCCTGTCGTAGCCAACACACCAAAAATCGCCTTTGCAAATGATCTGTGAGGCTTTGCCGCTTTTAGCGCGCTGACTTCGGCTACTTCGGTGCCTTTTGGCAGCGGCGCGAAATCGAGCACCTTATGCCAATGCTGTCCTACTGCAACTAGAGCAATATTCAAGGCCGTCGACTATTGCGACGCTTGATTTGGCTCCCCTCACCGAAATGGGAGCGTTCGGTGTCACGCTCTTTTTCCTGATTAGCGGGTTCGTCACCCTCTTCTCGCACAATTAATTGGCTAGCAGGGCTTTCTACTTGGCCGCGTGCTGCGCATCTATCTAGTTTATTGCGCGGTGTTTTGCATCACGATGCTGGCTTTCGCGCTGAGCAGCTGAAGCTTCGACAGCCCATTTTCCTATAGTGCCAACGAATTGCCCGTGCATTTGCAGAGCCGCACGACCTCATCGGCAGAAAGTGCATCGACGACTAATTTGGACACTGGAAGTTGAAGTGCATTTCTAGGTCGTATGCGCACTTATGGCGATATGGTTGCTGGGCGGCATCAGTAAGGTAGTTCTCGCAACACTGGCAATCATACTGCTCTGCCTGCTCGGAATCAACACGGCGATGCCTTATCTGGTCAGCCATCCACCATTTGTTTGCAAAGCAGGTTGGCTCATCACCCTCATGGGCATGCTCATTCTCTTCATGTTCATCGGGCTCACATTTAGCTATTGGCATTAGGGCAGGATAAAGACGCAGCATTCTACGGCCTCGTCATCGTGTTTGTTCTTGCCCTATCCCTCGTCTGGCACGGGAGTGTCTACAACGGTAGCTTTTATAAATTCTGGAGCTACGGTACAGCGCTCACCGTCTTCGCGCAGCGGCGACTCAGGCGCAGCACTGGCAAAGTTTTCGGCTCGCAATCTTCATGTCCGATATCAGCTACCCTTTTTATGTCTTTTACGGCTTACTCGGCTATAGGATCATCCGGATTGCCGGAGAGCAATTCATTCCGGCCTGGCCCGCTATCCTTCGCCACGACGGCCGCGGACATGCTGCTCAGCAGTTTCTTGCACACTTGAATTGAGATCCCGACGCGCCGGCTGGGATAGCGGCTCGCCGAACGCTTATCTCTGAAGCAGCACACCACTCTGGCTCTCAAGCCGTAATCACGTCACGCTGGTTCTGGATAGCAAAACGGAATACACGATCGTAATCGTCCGCAACGTTGTCCCAAGAGCGCTGCGCAAGTTGATGATAGATTTTTTCCTGCTTCATCAGCAGTTCTGTGCGATTCTCTAAGGCCCAGAGGATTTTTTTGGCTAATTCCCTGGTCGATTGTGGGGCGAAATAGGTTTCTTCATTCCCTTCATAAGGCAAACGTTCAATATGCGCATGCATGCGTGAGAGCAGAACGGGCACGCCGACCGAAACAGCCTGCGACAAAGTGGCAGTGAACCCACCCTCAAAAAGTGAGGGCTGAATCGCTAAAGCTGCACAACGGAAAAGTGCTGAATGGATTTTCTCTGAAACGCGCGTTATCGCGATCACATCTTCGTAGAGATAATGCTTATGAATATAACGTGCAATTTCTTCTGTCGGGGCGCCAGTCATGATGATTTTAAGATTGAGGCCGTCCTTACGATTGAGCAAATGCACGGCACGAATAACCCGTAACACATTTTTATAAGGCCGGTTTTGCGTCGAGAGCATAATATAGCGCTGCGCCATAAAATCCCATTGTGGTAACGCCATAGCATAATAGGCATCGAACTCATGAGAAAAGTTCTCGCGATTGTAGCGTTGCACGACATAATCATGCAGAAGCCCGGCGCACGACGCAGGACTGAGCAGCTTCCCTTCGCTATCATGGATATAAGAGTCCACCGGGAACGGGCCATGATGAATTAGAAACGCGCGCTCTTGTGGCACCAAACAATACTCAACGGCATGATGTCGCCTGACATATTCGCAAAAAGACACTGTCGCCGCAGCCCGAGCCAAGACAGCCATGGCATTCCTACGTGCCAGATACATCCACGTACGATCAAAGAGTTCGGGATATTCGCGCGTGACATAATCCGGGAAAGAGACGACCATTGGCTTGGTAATATGCTTTGCATACGGCGAGGCCAGGTTTGGAACATATGCACAGTCTACTGCCGAGCATGACAAGCGCTCAGCAAGCGCCGTCGCATACTGTTCTGAAACAATCTCATAATATCTTTGTCGAACTTGTGTTAGCTGCCCCTTAAAACGCTTACAGAACCAACTCAATATCTTCCCAGGAACATAGCCGATCAGTCGTGCGAGATATTGAACAGTCTTGATAACCAGACCGCAGATCAACGCCAAAAAAGGGTGCTGCGCCAGCAATGATTCTTCCCAACGCGACCAATTGTCTCTCCGGTGAATATCTGTTTTTTGCGCGGTTTTCCGTTGAATAAGCCGCTTCCAAAGTGCGAAAATTAGGGGTGTCTTGTGCGGAAAATAGTCCACCGTGACATAGTCATGAATTCCATACTCGGTGAGATAATCCTCAATTTCATGGACTGACCACGGCAGCGCAAAAATAACAAAACGAGTGCCGCGTTTGCCCAGCTTTTCAATCGTAATCGCCAGCAGCCGGGCAATCCCCTCACCCAGCAGCTTCTGATTGAGACTTAATACTAGATAGACCCCTACCGTGAGGGAGGTGTCCTTTTGCAGCCGCGCATCGGTCATAGATAGTACACGAAATTCTTACGGCAGATGCGGTAGACAATATACGAAAGGCCGACCGCAACTACGGAAACACCAATTTGCGTCAATATCGCGTAAGCATCAGGCATAATCCCATCATGTACGACCATATTGATGGGGCGGATCATGATGTAAAACGGGTTGAACTCGAACAACGGGCGAACATCTTCCGGCATAGCACTAATCGGATAAAGAATTGGTGTCAGCCAGAATGCGACGTTGAGCACCACAGTCATGACATCGCCGATATCGCGCACGTAAGGTGAAGCAAAAGCTAGTGCTATAGCCAGGGCCGTGACCCCAATGATGATCGGTACCAAAAACACCGGCAACATAAGTATCATCGGGTTGAACGGTACCAAAAAAATCAGGGCATAACCGTACATGACCCCGAAAGAGATAGTATAGGTATAGAGAGCGCGCATGACGTCCGCGACCGGAAAGACTGTGAACGAAACCATACAACGCTTAAGGGTCTCAGCCTGGACAATCAGCGAATTACAGGCGCCAATTAGCACCCCGGATATCATCTGCCACACTAGTAGCGATCCAATGAGATAGAGAACGTAGTTCTCAACCGGAAACCGCATGATGCGGGCAAAAATCATCGAGTAGATAATGATCTGCACTGCAGGCTGCAATACCGTCCAGATGATTCCGAGGAATGAGTCCCGATACTGGCGCGTCACGCTATTTTGCGCGATGATGACTGCTGTCAGAAAATAATACTTGTCAGCGAAACGCCCGAAAGGGCGAACAAGATCAATCAGCATCGCTCCGAGACCTGGGCGCGCGATATCAAGCGACTGCGTGGGCATGAGCCATCCTTTTATACTCGGCGACAATTGCGGCGGGCGCGCCATCGGCAATCAATCGACCCCGCTCCATAATAATGCAGCGGTTACACAACTTCTCCATATCGCCAGTGCCGTGCGAGACGATGATGGAAATCGCTGCCTCTTCCCACTTTTTCTTCATATAGGTCGTAGATTTTTCAACAAAGCTGGCATCGCCTGCGGCAAAAATTTCATCCAACAGCAGAATATCTGGCTGCTGAAAAATCGCCGAGGCAAATGCCAAGCGCGACGCCATACCAGTGGAATAGGTTTTTAGTGGCAAATCAATCTTCTCGCCGAGTTCAGCGAAATCGATGATTTTTTGCTCCATCTCCGTCGAGTATTCCCGCAGGCGTCCACGGTAAGCATATGAAACTTTGATATTACGCCGCCCTGGCAGCTCCGGATCAAACCCCGCCCCCATTTCGATGAGCGGCACGACATTGCCAACAACATCGCGCGTGCCACTCTGTATCGGGTAATTGCCAGAAATCACTTTGAGCAGGGATGACTTACCGCTACCGTTCAACCCCAGTATACCCAGCCGGTCACCGGGACGCACCGTCAGGCTTACATCCGATAAAATCGGAATCGCAATCGGCCGCAGGCTCTTACGGCCAACAAACCACTGTCGAAGGGTCTGTGCCCGCGCCTGCGTATCGACGCCATTGACGACGATATTCTGGAGAATAATGTGTGCGTTGCTCATTGCGGGCCGGTTCATGAAAATGCGCCCGCACTATTTGCTATCCGGGCTGCAGAATCAAGCCCTAAGCGCACCTATCGTTACTGGCTTGTAAAACGATTGCGGCGCTTGTCGCCAAGCGCCGCAGCATCAGACTGTTTCATCTACTCTATTTGCCGAAAATCCAGTCTGTCGGGATGTAGAAATGGCCGGAGATGATTTCCGTGCCCGGATTGTAGGAGGTCAGGCCGGCGTTGGAGATGTGCCCCAAGGAAGCCGAGAGACGCATATTATTGTCAAAGCGGTAACCCGCCTCAAACGTCGAGCGGAATTCGACAAAAGATCCCAGGCGCTTGCCATTGCCGCGATAAAACAGACCCACAACCTCGCTTGGCGACAGGAAGATGTTCTTGGTCAAGAAAATATCAAAGACAAAACCGCCATAACCATAAAGCGCGCCATCCGTGGTGCCCTCAATACCCGCCATCGGCCGGATCTGGAAGGTCTTGTCCCAACCGCTGAAGGTCTGCGGAGCCATAAGCGGCAGCAGTGAGAGTCCAGAGCGATATTCGGCACGAAAATCAATCGCGCGCTTGGTACGGTCATTATCACGGAGGGCATCGAAGCGGCCGACGCTGAAACCAAGCAAATCCGGCTGGTTCTGCCAGTTGGACTGACCCAACTCACCGTTCATCTCGTCAATCACCAGCGGGCTAAGATCGACGCTGCGGGGTGCACGTCCAGGGGCGCTCGGCGAAGTTGTCGCCACCGTCTCACCAGCGACTGCTAACCCCGACAACAAACAAAGACCGATGGCCCCAAAAATTCCCAAACGCCGCATTGCCTTATCCTTTCCGCGAAAAATAATGCCAAGTGTGCGCGGAGCTATCTGATTTGGCAAGCCTCTTCCGCTGTTAAAGCACGATAATCCCTAGCTTAGCGCTGCCAGAGCCTTGCTCGCCAGCTCCAGACAATTCGTGGAAAGCCCCTTGACCGCCACGATTTCGCGAAGCGCCGCCTGCATCAGCTTTTGCTGCTTAGGCGTATAACAGCGCCAACGGTCGAGGGCCTGCACCAACCGCGCCGCCATCTGTGGGTTGAGCTTGTCGATCCGCTTGACCTGCTGCACCAACAGCTTGTAACCGCCACCATTCGGCGCATGAAATGCAAACGGATTGCCATGGACGAAGGTGCCGAGCAGCGCTCGCACCTTATTGGGATTCTTAATGTCAAAATCTGGATGCTTGAGCAAAGCCTTGACCTTGCCCAACGTATCGCGCCGCATTGCCGCCGCCTGCACAGCGAACCATTTATTGATAATCAGCTCATCATCATGCCAACGGGCGTAGAAATCATCGAGGGCGCGCCCGCTGAGTGGATCACCGCTTTGCACCAGTATGCCGAGCGCCATCATCTGGTCGGTCATATTGGGGGACTGGCGCACCTGCACCGCCGCTTCGGCCAAAGCTGAGTGTTCACCGCTGCCCACCATATAGGCTAGGCAAAGATTTTTCAGGCTCCGCTGCCCCATCGCCACGCCATTAAAGGCATAGGGATCGGGCTTGAGCGCCCGCCAGCACACTGCAAAAGCGTCATGATGCGTCTTGCCGATCGCCTGGCGCAGAAATTCCCGCGCCCTGTGCACAGCATCGACATCGACCTTTTTGCCTTGATGCGCGAGCGCCAGCGCGATTTCCTGCTCGCTCGGAATTTGCAGCATGAGCGCGGCATAGGCCGGATCATGCGCACTCTGCGCGATAATCGGCCCCAGCGCCGCGATGAAGGCTTTAGGGGCCACCAACTTGCGCTTGGCCGCCGCAGCGGCAACCAGCCGCAGCAAGACTCGATTGAACAACGTCTGGCCGGCGTCCCAGCGGCTGAAGCTGTCATGCTCATGCGCCAGCAAGAAGAGCAGGTCTTGCTCCGTATAATCATAGACAACACGCACGGGCGAGGAGAAGTTCCGCAACAGCGACGGCACCGGCGAATTTTCGATATGCTTAAAGGTGAAAGTTTCTGTGGGCTTATGCAGCTGTAGAATTTCGGTGCCGATGAGGTCACGACCTTCGGCATCAAGCAGACCGATGGCAAACGGAATATGCAGCGGCAGTTTTTTGCTTTGCCCTGGCGTTGGCGGACAGCTTTGCTTGATTTGCAGCTGATAGGTCTGTTGCTTGGCGTTGTATTTGCTCGTGACCTTCAGCACGGGCGTGCCCGCCTGGCTATACCAGAGTTTGAACTGGCTCAGGTCAACACGATTAGCCTCCGCCATCGCCGCGACAAAATCGTCGCAGGTCGCAGCGCTGCCATCATGCCGCTCGACATAGAGCGCCATGCCGCGCTGCCAGCGCCGGTCGCCCAAAATCGTGTGCAGCATCCGGCAGACTTCGGCACCCTTGCTATAAACAGTCGCGGTATAGAAATTATCGATGGTGAGATAACTGCTGGGGCGCACCGGATGCGCATTCGGCCCGGCATCCTCAGCAAACTGCGCGGCGCGCAGACCGCGCGTTTCGCGCACCCGCTCCACTGCCGGCGAGTTCATCGCTTCGACGAATTGTTGTTCGCGGAAAACCGTCAACCCCTCTTTCAAGCTAAGCTGGAACCAGTCGCGACAAGTAATGCGGTTGCCCGTCCAGTTGTGGAAATATTCATGCCCTACGACCCGCTCGACGAATGCGATATCAGCATCTGTGGCAGTTTCCGGCCGCGCCAGCACGCAATCAGAGTTGAAAATATTGAGCCCCTTATTCTCCATCGCCCCCATATTGAAAAAGCTGGTGGCGACAATCATAAAGCGGTCGAGATCATATTCGAGATTATAGGCCTCTTCATCCCACTTCATCGCCGCCTTCAAGGATTGCAGAGCAATCCCGACTTGATCAGTATTTCCGGCTTCAACATACATCTCCAGCAGAATTTTCCGGCCTGATTTGGTCGTGAAGCTGTCTCGCACGCGTTCCAGGTCACCAGCCACCATGGCGAAGAGATAGCAGGGCTTGGGATAGGGGTCTTCCCATTCAACCCAATGCCGACCGTCTTTTGCCTTGCCTTTAGCCGTCAAATTACCGTTCGCCAGTAAAACCGGATAGCGCTTGGCATCAGCCTCCATCCGCACTTTGAAACGCGCGAGAATATCGGGACGGTCGGGATAATAGGTAATACGGCGGAAACCTTCTGCCTCGCATTGCGTCGTGAGCATCGCGCCGGAAAGATAAAAGCCCGACAGCGCCGTATTCCGTTGCGGCTGAATACGATTGACAATGGTCAGTGTCCCCTGAGCCGGTAAATCGTGGATGATGACTTGCTCGGCTGTCCGCTTATAGGCGTCTGGCGGCAGTACTTTGCCGTTGAGGCTGACGCTGAGCAGCTCAAGTTCAACACCATCTAACCGCAAAGGCGCCTTGCCTTTCGCCTTGGGATTGCGCTTGAAACTCAGCGTACTGTCCACTGTCGTAGCATCGTCATGAATGGCAATTTTCAACGCGACATCGGTCACCAGAAACGCAGATGGCTGATAGTCCTTGAGCAACACCGGTCGGGGTGGAGCGAAATCCTGGACGGGGCGCAGCAGAGCGGGCATGAGAAACCTGTGGAAAAGCAGATGGGCAGTAAATTTGCGGTGTTTTATGCCGGTTGGCAAGGCGCTATGAACCGAATTATAGGAATTTTCTATAAAAATCATGATTTTAGCTTGGAAGATATATTTCGTCGCAGTAACCATTTGCTAACGACTACAGAGTCATTATGGCTGTAAGTTGTATTAGGTAGGCTGGTAGAGATGGGTTCTACCTCCAAAAATCAAACACAGGCGATAGGAAGCCGAACGTCATGCTAAGCGAAGTGCGCAATGTTACAGCAGGTTACCCGGCAGTTGGCCGGGCGGATGCTGCTGCGCCTGCCGCTAAGCCATCAAAGGTGGAGAATGTAGCCGTGCAGGCTGACGCCAAGGCTGCAGCCGCCGCGCAGAATGCTGCACCAACCTCCCCGCTCATCACGGTAGACCCGCGCGCTGGCGTTATTTTGCAGTTCTTGGACAGCAAAGGTCAGGTTGAGTCGCAGTCGCCGACTTTTGCCGCGGTCGCATATCTGCGCGCCGGGTTAACACGGGATGGCTATACCAAGGATGCGGACGCTGAGGCGGACGCAGCTCCCGACACGACGACAATTCCGAGCCCTATCACGGCGTAATCGCTGCTTTAATGTGTCGCCGCCGCCGCCCCCGTTGGCGGCGTACTTGTTTTCGGCGGCTGCATAAAATCCAGCCGCTCATCCAGCTTCAGCTCCTTGACCGCCTGTTGCAAGGCCTCAAGCGTCGCACTGTCGCTGGCATAATTCTTGGCACGCTTGGTCATTTCTGGCGGCGCACAGGCCTCAGTCTTTGCTGGCGCTTGCGGTTTCTCAACCGTTGCAAGCAGTTGCGGCAGAATCTTCTTCTCTGACGCCAATTTTTTCGCCGCCAACGGAGGTGTCGGCTTTGGCCGTTCGAAAAGCGGCGGCAGAGCTGCAAACTCGACAGGCTTCATCTCAACCGGCGTTAAGATCGGCGCTGTTGTATGCTCAGCCCCAAGCGAGGGCAACAGGGGGCCAGCAGGCATTTCCACCACAACCGGTGCTGTCTGCGTCACGGGTTGCTGCAAGAACTGCTCAAGCGTCTGCCAGTTGGCGATAGGTGATGACGCAGCAGCGCCCTCCTCCGCCACCGCAGTGACCGGCACGATACAGAAGGCTAAAACTGCAAGAAAATACGACTGCCGCAACATTTCCTCTAACGATACAGGCGGTTAGACCACCAGGCTCCAGTGAAAACTATGCGCCAAGATGGCTAAAAATGTCTTGAAATCCTAGACCACATTCTGTGTTGTGCTAGAAGAACAAACGCCAACCCAATGATATGTCTAGCTTCGCTCCAAAAAATTGCTAAGCATGGCTTCTTGATGCTTTCTTGAGCCAGACTACAGAATATGCCCGACAACCTCTGCCTACCCGTAACCCTGCTTGATTGTGCCCCGCAGCAGATATAGTCTCGGTTGACGCATCACCTACGGGCGATCGGTTCTGGCGCACTTATTGAGGGAAGCTACCTTGTCGCGATTTGTCCCCCCCAGTCAAGCCATGTCTGCCGACGAAGGCACACAGGCGAAGGTTTCGGTCAAGTGGTTCAATGTCTCGAAGGGTTTTGGCTTTGTGGCACCCGAAGATGGCAATGGCGACGCCTTCCTGCATATCTCGGTGCTGAACCGCGCCGGAATGCAACAGATCGGTGATGGCGCTGTGCTCTCCTGCCTTATCGCACCAGGGGCCAAAGGCCGTCAGGTCACACGCATCCTTGATGTGCTGAGCGAAGGATCAGGCAATAGCGGCGGCGAGAGCCAGTCTTATGCCCGTCAGGACAATCATTATAACCAACGGCCATCATATGACACGCATCAGCGACAGTCTTATGACGCTCCGGTTGTGACGGGTCCCGAAGTGGAAGTCACGGGCACCGTCAAATGGTTCAAACCCGATAAAGGCTTCGGCTTTGTCGCTGCCGATGATGGCGACAAGGACATCTTTGTCCATAAGAGCCTCTTGCGGCGGGCCAATATCAATGACCTTGAAAGCGGCCAGCGCGTCAAAGTGCGCGCAACCGTCGCAGCCAAAGGCCGTGAAGCAACCTGGATTGCCCTCTCCGGCGAATAAGCGACAGCAATTATTGTATCACCAAGCTCTGCGGCGCGCCGTCATGCGTGACGTTGA
This sequence comes from Alphaproteobacteria bacterium, assembly GCA_017996055.1. Classification (GTDB taxonomy): domain Bacteria; phylum Pseudomonadota; class Alphaproteobacteria; order UBA9219; family RFNS01; genus JAGOHT01. The sequence continues at coordinate 7,094 of JAGOHT010000001.1, read as the reverse complement.
ATTGCGCCAGCCGTGCTGCGGGCCAGTTGATTTTGCCCTTTCCAGACACCGTGACCAGCAACGCCACGCGCACCGGCCCCGCCGTTGGCCGTGACAGCGCCAGAATGAGCCCATGCGACGTCAAGCGTTGCGCCACAACGTCATCGAGTTGCTTGAGCCAGGCAATCGACCCCATGACCTGCCCCCCAGGAACAACCGCGCGCAGTTTCAGCCAAGACGGCATCGGCAGCACAAACTCGGCCGGTCCGGCGCTCACATCCGGCACACTCAGAACCAGCACATAACTGCCGCCTGCCATCAACCGATCACCCCGTAAGGACTGACCATTCATACTGTAGAAGGTCCGCTGCAATTTCGATTCAGTATACGGCACAGTCGCCATGGCAGCAGCAGCGCTATGATCCGAACAGATGAAAAGAGAGGTTGTACCAGCGTTGTTCATTTTTGCCATCAATTTCGGCTCGGCAACTCGGAAGGCTAACCCCGTCTCCGCCAGAGTCTGTCCGCCAAAGCTCAACTGCCAGTTTGGCAAGCGTTGCGCCAGCGCAGGCCAGAGCTGCGCACCGGTCACAGCAGCCAAAGTCGCCGCAACCGGACTGAGCTGTGCCATCTCGGGAATCTTGCTGACTAACTCTTGTGGCGGCGCGAGATCATGCAAGGTCAGTATTTCTAATATTTGCAAAGCTGTCTGCGGTTGCGTGGCGCGCAAGGACGGCAACTGCGCCAGCGCCCGCTCCGCATAGCTGTGGCTCAGCTCTTTATCCCCGATGCTTAGTAAGGCCGCCGCCAGTTCCGCTTCAAATACGCCGTGACGAATGGTATTGCCATATTTCTCAACAAAATAGCGCAAAGTCGCCGGATTGATTTTACCGCGCGCGCTCAGCGCATAGAAGGCGTCACTGCGCGGATAAAGTTCGGTCTCCGCACCCCAGGCGCGATCCAAACGATGCTGCAGAAAATCGAGCAGTCCATTCTCACGTGTCAGCGACTGCAATCGGCGGGGAATAAATGCCACGCCAACAATGTAAAGGCCGAGGCTGTCAGGTCGCTCTCGCCATCGGCTGTGAGGGAGATACCGCCATCGCCGCGCTGCCGCTCCAACAACACCTCTGCAATGCGCCGTTGCCAGGCCTTGCGTTGCCCCGCTGAATTGCCCTTGAGGGCAACATAGGGCTCATAGGCCTTCGCGGCCAGAAGACTGCGCGCCAGCACATCGCTGCGTGTCGTCTCCGCCGCATAAAGCTGCGCCACGAGTCCGGGAAGATCCGGCACGGCGAAAGGCGCCAAGACCGTGGTCGCGCCCGATGAGAGATTGGGCGACAAACTCTGACCAGGCTTGAGCGCTGGCAGACACGCCCATCGCCCCGTGTTGTTCAGCACGGGCATCGGCTCGGATGCTACGGCGATGATAGGTTTCACTTCGCTCGGCTGCAGAACGAAGTTTTGCTGGCTCGTGCCAATCGACTCCGAATCCCACAGAAGAAGATGCACAGCGACACGCGGCGCATCCTGCGGTAGTCCCAATTCAAGATCAAAGCGGCCATCTTCAGGCACGCTGACGGCCGTACTAACCGAGCCGTCGCCGCGCGCCGTGTCGGTGGGTGGTTTTTGCGCGACGGGTTCTTGTGGCCAGTCAGTCAGAATATTGGCGGCAAGATTTAGCTGCAGCGAACGCGGTTGAATCATCGGGTTCAGCAGCGATGGGAGACTCTCGTTCTGAGACAGGGGCACGGCAACCAGCTGTGCCATGCGCTTTTTGTCTTTTGCCTTGGGCACGCGCACCACAAAGGTGGCCTTCGTCCCGGCGCGCAGCACCGACTGCGGCGTCAGCGTAACATCGCTAGCCTCAAGCGCCGGCCGCGGCGTGACCCAGGTCAGACCATGGGCAAGCCGCCACAGCCCATCCGGCAAGGCCAAAGGTGCCCAGCCCAGCACATAGCCGCCATTCGGCAAAGCAGCTGCGAGCGCGGTCGCACCACTTGCCGCGGCAGGACGGGCACGCACCGCGCGCAGCTGGTCATCAAGCGCCAACATCCCGCTCGGCATCGACAGCGACGGCAGGGTTACCCAAAGCCCATCATGCTCATCACGACTGGAGGCGACACTGAGCGCGGCAGCGGGCGGGGTCGGCGTTGTCGCTTCAACCTGAAACCGCCAACTGCTCTGTAATTTGCGCTCCGGCGTAAAGACATCGAGCCGGTATTGACCGCGCCGCACTGGAACGCTCACCGTCCCGCGATTTTTCTCATCGAGGCGAACCTGGCCACTCATGACCGGGACGGTCGCGGTATCGGATTTATAATCCCAGACCCCATCGGCAAAATACCAGCGATAGCTGCGGCGCTCGGTCAAAAGCTCATAACGCAGATCCGGCACAGCGGATTCACCCCCCGCCACCGTATGAAACAAACCAATACGGAACTCGGCTTTACTATTGCCGCGCAACGGATCCGTGGCAAAAAGCGCCTTCAGTCCCAAAGCAAAGGGCTGCGTTGCAAAAGGCACCGCAAGCGGCTGAACATCACCGCCGCGCCCTGGCTCAGCCATCACCAAGCGCAGAACCGCCTCAAGCGGAAAGGGCGTTTCCGGTGGTTGCGGCAAAACGACCCCTACGGTCATCGCCACGCCCGTGACGAGAACCGCCAGATCCTGTTCCGGATAGTCCGGTGCATCATAGCCACCGAAGGTAAAATCCGTCGCCTTGTCCGGCAACTGCCGTGTTGCCCGCCAGCGCAGGACAAGCTTGACTGGTTGATCCAGCAGTGCGCGACCGCTCTTATCTTGCAAGGCAAGCGCGAGGGTGAGTTTCTGCCCATCACGGCCAAGCAGCTTAAGGTGGCTTTGCCATTGCGGCACAGGCGGCACCCCAACTTGGAAGCTCACCTCATGCCGGACCCCATCCGCGCCATAGGCAGCCATTTTCCATTCCCCAGGCAGCGCGGGATTGGGCAGGGTAAAACTCTGCCAACCGACCGTGCCGGCGGGACCCTGCAGCGGTTTTTCTTCCAGGGCTAGCCCATCGGGACGCAGCAGGGTCATCTTAACCGTTTCAGGCTTCTCGGCCAAACCAAAAGCCCAGCCATTGACCACCTGACCGCTCTGGTAATGGTTTTGGTCGGTGAAGAGAAAATGTCGCGTGGCCCCGCTATCATCGCCAGGGATCCGCACTGTCCGGAGGGGCACGAAGGCCAAACTCCCCTGGCCATCATTTCCGACCAGCAGCTGTGGTACGGCGTTGGGTGGCAGCTTCTCTTTGGCAAGTGTCGCCAAACCATCCTGAGCGCTCTTGGTTTCAACCAGCAATGGGTGTGTCCCAACTCCGTGCCATTGCAGAACAACCCCAGAAACGGGTTTACCTGAGACCAGATGCTGGCTGACAATCTGCCATTGTTGCCGATCTTCGGCTGCCGTCACTAGCAAGTCCGTACGGAGAAACCAGGTCGCCGCCAGCGCCGGGCCAGCGAGGTCCTTCGCCACGGTCACCACATATAGCCCCGGCACAGCACCAAGTGGCAATGGATTCTGCCAGTCAAGCGTCAGCGCGCCGTTCTTGAGCGTCTGCGTCACTGTCGTTTGCGGTGTCGTTGATTCGCTGAGCAACCGCGCGAGCGCAACGTCGCTCAGTGTCTCCTGGGTCGTGCCGCGATAGAGTCGCAGCAGCAGATCTGGGTCTTGCACGTGATAATAACGCAGGGTCACGCTCGGCAAATCCGTTTGCAGCGTGACGCTGGGCAGTGTGCGGCGCGGTAGGAAATCACCCGCTGGTGTCAGCAAAATCGGACTCTCGGTGACGGGGGCAGATGTCCGCCCTACTTTTAAAACCGGCTCTTCCGACCGCTGCGCCAGATAAATGGCCAGAACCGCAATACCGATAAAAAGCCCGACCGCTATCAATAAATTCCGAAACATTACTCGCCTATTTTCCGTGCGCCGAATACGCTGCACATGCCGCGCAGTTTGGCAAAGCAGCCTTGATTTGCCTATGTTTTTCTGCGAGTCGGAACTACCCTACCAAATCAAGTAGGGCGGGTGGGTCCGTTCCGCCAGAGCGGCTGCAGGCAATGGCGGCGGCTCGGTTGGCATAGTGCAGCGCCTCCTGCAAGGCCGCGGCGCTCAACTGCAGCAAGGCTTCGCCTCTCAACGCATTTTGCCGCTGCAACAAGGCCAGCAACGCCGCAAGAAAACTATCGCCCGCACCAATCGCATCCACCACCGTAACGCTCATGCCCGGCTCATTCAGCGTTAGCCCATCGGCACGGAACAGCGCCGCCCCCTGCTCTTTCAAGGTCACGATTACCAGTTTCGCGCCCAGCGCCAGCCAGCGTTGCGCCACGCGCTCATACGTTTCGTCAGGATAGAGGGTGGCAATATCACGGCGACTGCATTTGACCAGATCCGCACAGCGCACAGCGGCTTCCAGACGGCTGCGATAAGCCGCCCGATCCGGTTGGACATGAAGGCGGACATTGGGGTCGAGCACCAGGCAGCGTTTCCCTACCTCGCGCTGCATCAGCCCCAGCAAGGTACTCCCCACCGGCTCCGCCGCCAGCGCATAAGAACCGAAGGCGAGCGCGCAAATATCGTCGTCGAACTGCGCTGGCAGATCGCTCGGCAGCAACAGCGTATCGGCTGCCCCCTGATTGTAAAATGCGAATTCAGGACTACCCAAGGCCACTAGATTGACAAACGCCAAGGTCGTCGGCGCCTTACGACGCACCACATATCGGTCAGACACGCGATTATCATGCAATGTCGTCACGAGCATATCGCCGAAAGGATCCTCGGCGATGCAGCCAAGATAGCCGCTGGGCACGGCCAGGCGCGCCAAGGCGACGGCAAGATTAAAGGGCGCGCCGCCAGCGCGCGGCAAATAGCCAAGCTCCGTACCGAAACCGGCCGGCAAAAAGTCAAACAACGCTTCGCCGCAACTGATAATCAAGGATGAACCTTCTATCTATTGGCCTGCTCAATATTTTGGCATTGGGTAGTCGACGGCCTTACGGCTTCTGCTTACGGTAACGACACCACCGGTGTGCGGTGGCCAGGAAACTAGCCGGAGCCGAACGCTTAAGCGAGGCCAATGTTAGCGCTTTTTGACGGTTTTTCGCAAGGCGTGTCACACGAGCACTTAAAATGGTCGGTTTCTTCCCCTATACTGGTTCCACAATAAAAACTTTGGGTGAACGATGCGGTTGGTACGATATGGCACGGTCGGTGCGGAGATGCCAGGACTGCTCGATAAGGCAGGCAATCTGCGCGATGCCCGCCCCTGGGTCAGCGACTGGCGCGGCACTGCGCTGGCGCCTGAGCTTCTCGCGGAACTATGCCAGCGCGACGAGTCCCTGTTGCCTCTGGTTACGGAACCCATGCGCTACGGCCCCTGCATCAGCGGCGTCGGAAAAGTCATCGGCATTGCCCTCAATTACCAGCTCCATGCCGTGGAAACCGGCGCACGCCCTACGACCGAACCGAACCTGTTCCTCAAAGCCACGTCAGCACTCTCCGGTGCTGATGACCCGATTCCGATGCCGCGCGGCGGCAGCAAACTCGATTGGGAAGTTGAACTCGGCGTCGTCATTGGCCGCACGGCGGTCAATATCGCAGCACCGGATGCGGCCAGCGTGATTGCTGGTTACTGCCTGCTTAATGATGTTTCGGAACGCGCTTTTCAAATCGAACGTGGCGGCCAGCAGCACACAAAGGGGAAGAGCGCGGCAGGTTTCTGCCCCATCGGACCCTGGCTTTTAACCGCCGATGCCGTGCCCAACCCACAGGCACTCAGCTTGTGGACGGAAGTCAATGGCGTACGAATGCAGGATGGTTCAACCGCGCAGATGAGCGTGGGCGTCTTCGACCTAGTCGCCTATTGCAGCGAGTTCATGACACTTGAGCCAGGTGATATCATCGCATCGGGCACACCAGCCGGAGTCGGCCACGGCATGAAGCCGCCTCGTTACCTTGCCGTCGGCGATAGAGTCGTGCTTGGTGGCAGCGGCCTTGGTGAACAACATCACAGCATTACGGCGCTGGCTTGACCGGCTCTCTTTCTGTCGAGGTTTTGGCCTCGACGGGCACTGTCATAAGCGTCGGCGTCCGGTAGCGTTCCAGGAACCTTTGGAACATGTCATTGTCGTTGCTCTGACCGATTTTTGTTGCCATTTCCCGTAGCGAGCTGGTGTCCTGCCCTTCCGTCAGCACAGTGAAGAGCGCGTTCTGCGCTGTTGGAAGCATAGCGTTGCCGAATTCCTTGCTCAAATTATCAAGGCCATTTTGATCCGCAGCCAGTGCATAGGCCGTCGCCGCACGCACCGCGATTTGTGCTTTGTCAGACGGCAAAGCGCCTTCTGCTGGTGGTGCCCCAAGAGCTCCACGCAGCGCCACCGCCGCCTCACCCCACTGTCCGGCACGCCAGGCAAGATCCGCCAGCAGCATCTGTCCTGCCACATCATTCTGCGCTACCAGCAACGCTTTTGCAGCATCGCCCTGCCCTTGTTCAATCAGCGCCCGCGCCCGCAGCAACAGCCGTTCCTGCTGCAAATCGGCGGGGTAGCTCTCACCCTGGCTGCCGTCCAACGCTGTCAACGCCTTTGCTGGCTGCCGGTCGAGTAGATTGATGCCCGCGAGGCGCGCACCAAGACGCCCTTTTTCTTCGCCGTCCGCACCCAGCAATAAATCTTGCAGCAGCTGCGCCGCCTGTTCTAGCAAATCAATCGCGACGAGGCGCTCGGTTAGCGCGCGCATAATCGGCCTCGCCACCGCAATATCGGTCACCAGATAGCGATAATCCTGATAGAGCGAGAGCGCTTCCAGCGGTGTCATCGCCGCACCAACTTCGGTCGCAAACAAATCATGAAACATATCGGAGAGTTTTTGTGCCAAAACGGCATTGCCGGGCTGGTTCGGGTAAAGCTTACGCGCCCGTTCAAGATTGACAAACCCGTCGCGATATTTTTTGGCCTGAAAATAATAGAGCCCAAGCCGACGGAGAATCTCCCATTCCAGAGGATCGCCGCGCCAGGCAAAACGAAGCCCTTCCAAACGTTGCGCCGCCGCCGCCGCCGTCAACTTGCCTTTGTTGAGGTCATAATCGACCA